>RFUP01000355.1 GCA_009922885.1 Paracoccaceae bacterium | reverse complement strand
CGAAGCCCGGGCAGAAGGTGCAGTTGCCGCAGATCGATGCGGCGGCGATTGTGCGGCCTGCGCCGAAGCTGCCCATCGAGGGCGGGGCGGTGCCTGCGCCTGCCGAGGCTCGGTTCGGGTGGTTCTGGGAAACGGTGTCGCCCAAGATCGAGGATAGCGGGCCGGGGCGGTTGGAGCCTGCGTTGCAGCTTCTTTCAAAGCCACCGACCGGAAAGACAGTGCCATCGCCGCGACTTTCGGACCTGATGGAGATCGCCAAGGCGCGCCAGATCGATCTTTTGCGCGAAACCGTGGGCACGGGCGTGTCGCCTGCGCTGGCTTTGGCGGTGATCGCAGTGGAATCGGGCGGGAAGGGCGATGCGCTTTCGGGAGCGGGGGCGCAGGGCTTGATGCAGCTTATTCCGGCCACGGCCGAACGGTTCGGCGTGGCGGATGCGATGGATGCGAGCCAGAATATCAAGGGCGGGGTGGCTTACCTCGATTGGCTCCTGACGGAGTTCAAGGGTGATCCTATCCTCGCGCTGGCGGGTTATAACGCGGGCGAGAACGCGGTGAAGAACAATGGCGGCGTGCCGCCCTATGCGGAAACGCGGGATTATGTGCCGAAGGTTCTGGCGGCGTTCGCAGTGGCGAAAAACCTCTGCCGCACCCCGCCTGTGCTGATTTCGGATGGCTGCGTGTTCAATCTGACGGGCAGTTGAGCCCTCAAAGGAAAAGGCCCGGCGCGCTGCACCGGGCCTTTCTTTTAGCCGTGGCGGAGATCAGTTGACGATCTTGGCCAGCGTTGCGGCGCGGAGTTCTTCTTCCGAGACGCCGTCTGCGAGTTCGACGATTTTCAGCCCGCCTTCGACGACTTCGAGAACGCCGAGGTTGGAGATGATGAGGTCCACCACGCCCTTACCGGTGAGGGGCAGGGTGCATTCGGGAAGAACCTTCGACTCGCCGTGCTTGTTGGCGTGGTCCATCACGACGATGACGCGGCCGACGCCTGCGACGAGGTCCATCGCGCCGCCCATGCCCTTGACGAGCTTGCCGGGGATCATCCAGTTCGCGAGGTCGCCGGTTTCGGAGACTTCCATCGCGCCGAGGATGGCCATGGCGATCTTGCCGCCGCGGATCATCGCGAAGGAGGTAGCGCTGTCGAAATAGGCGGAGTGGGGCAGTTCGGTGATGGTTTGCTTGCCTGCGTTGATCAAGTCTGCATCCTCTTCGCCCTCATAGGGGAAGGGGCCCATGCCGAGCATACCGTTTTCGGATTGGAGCGTGACGGTCATCCCTTCGGGGATGTAGTTGGACACCAGCGTCGGGATGCCGATGCCGAGGTTCACATACATGCCGTCTTTGAGTTCTTTTGCCGCGCGGGCGGCCATCTGGTTGCGGTCCCAAGCCATGATGTTGCTCCTTACGCTTTCTTGCGCGTGGTGCGCTGTTCGATCCGCTTCTCGTGATCGCCCTGAATGAGGCGGTGCACGTAGATGCCGGGCAGGTGGATGTGATCGGGATCAAGCGAGCCTGCGGGAACGATTTCTTCCACTTCGGCGACGCAGACGCGGCCGCACATGCCGGCGGGCACGTTGAAGTTACGCGCGGTCTTGCGGAAGATCAGGTTGCCGGTGGTGTCGGCTTTCCAGGCTTTGATGATCGAAACATCGGCGAAGATGCCGGTTTCGAGGATATAGGTCTGGCCGTTGAAATCCTTGTGCTCTTTGCCGTCGGCGATCACGGTGCCCACACCGGTTTTGGTGTAGAAGCCGGGGATGCCGGCGCCAGCGGCGCGCATGCGTTCGGCCAGCGTTCCTTGCGGGTTGAACTCGATTTCAAGCTCGCCCGAGAGATACTGGCGCATGAATTCGGCGTTCTCGCCCACGTAGGACGAGATCATCTTCTTCACCTGCTTGGTTTGCAGGAGAATGCCGATGCCGAAATCATCGACGCCCGCGTTGTTCGACGCGAAGGTCAGGTCTTTGACACCCGACTCGCGGATGGCGGCGAGCAGAAGTTCGGGAATGCCGCAGAGGCCGAAGCCGCCTGCTGCGATCAGAAGGCCGTCCGAGAGAAGCCCGTCGAGGGCTGCGGCGGCGTTGGGATAAATCTTGTTCATGCGGTCAGGTCCCCTTGTCCCCGTGATGCATCAGGTCAGGTGCGGAGGGGGCCGAAGAGCCCCGCCCGGATGGGCGCGACTCTTACCTTTGGGAAGGCGGAAGGCCAATACGTAGAATTACCCCCCGAAGGGGCTTATTCTGCGGTTTTCTTGGCTGCAGCCTTTTTGGGCGCGGCTTTCTTGGCGGCCGGTTTCTTTGCAGAGGCTTTCTTCGCCGGAGCCTTGGCAGCGGCCTTCTTGGGGGCGGCTTTCTTCTTGCCCTTTGCGCCTGCCTTGGCGGTGATCCATTCGAGCGCCTGTTCCATGGTGACGCTTTCGGGATCGGTGCCTTTCGGGATCGTGGCGTTAACCTTTTCCCACTTCACATAGGGGCCGTAGCGGCCATCAAGCACCTGGATTGCGCCGCCATCGGGGTGATCGCCAAGTTCTTTCAAGGGCTTGGCCGCTGCGCCACGGGCCGCACCGCGGGCGGCTTTCTGGGCGATGGCATCGACCGCTCTGTTAATGCCGATGGTGAATACCTCGTCCACTTCGCGGAGATTCGCGTAAGTCGACCCGTGTTTCACATAAGGGCCGAAGCGGCCAATGCCCGCCTCGATCATCTGGCCATCTTCGGGGTGCGGGCCGATTTTGCGAGGCAGGTCGAGAAGTTGGCGGGCCTTTTCGAGGTCCATTGCATCCGGTGCCCAGCCTTTGGGCAGTGAAGCGCGCGGCGGTTTCGGCATGTCAGAGCTGGCTT
>RFUP01000354.1 GCA_009922885.1 Paracoccaceae bacterium | reverse complement strand
AAATGCGCGGGGTGCAGTGTGAGCGGCAACCCGGTTTTCTTCTGGGCGCGGGCCAGTTCTTGCAAACGGTAGGCTTTGCGCGCGTCCGACCGTTGCCCCAAAGGCAAACCGCCCGTTGCCGCGAAGACGCGGTTCATATCCACGGGCTTGTAGGTGATGGTGGCGCCATGCTTGGCGGCGATTTCCTCCAGCTTGCTGCCTGCGAGATAAGTCCATGGGCTGAGAGTGACGAAGAAATAATCAATGTGAGCCATTTTGCGCGTGTCCCTTTTGGCGAGGTTTCGCTGACGGTAATCGGGTGATAGGCAGTGTCAACGTTGCGAATCTGTTACCTTCCATCTGCCGGAGCCTTCCATATGCCCGCTATGACCGAACCGAAACTCATTTCGGGGAACGCAAACCTCACTCTCGCAAAGTCCATCGCACGGCGGATGTCGATGCACCGGGGCATGAACGTGGGCCTTGTCGATGCGCGGGTGCAGCGCTTCAACGATCAGGAAGTCTTCGTGGAAATCTACGAAAACGTCCGTGGAGAGGATATGTTCATCATCCAGCCGACCTCCAATCCGGCGAATGACAACCTGATGGAGCTTCTGATCATCGCCGATGCGCTGCGCCGGTCCTCGGCCCAGCGGATCACCGCTGTGATCCCCTACTTCGGCTACGCCCGCCAAGACCGCCGCACCAAGGCCCGCACGCCGATTTCCGCCAAGCTCGTCGCGAATATGATGGTGACGTCGGGCATTGAACGCGTGCTGACGATGGATCTGCACGCCGCGCAAATTCAGGGCTTCTTCGATATTCCGGTGGATAACCTCTACGCCTCGCCCATCTTCGCGCTCGACGTGAAAGCCCAGTTCAAGGACCGGATGGACGAATTGATGGTGGTGTCACCTGATGTGGGCGGCGTGGCCCGTGCGCGCGAACTCGCCAAGCGCATCAACGCGCCGCTCTCGATCGTCGACAAACGCCGCGAGAAGCCGGGTGAGATTGCCGAAATGACGGTGATCGGGAATGTCGAAGGCAAGGTTTGCCTGATCGTCGACGACATTTGCGACACCGCCGGAACGCTTTGCAAAGCCGCTGAAATCCTCATGGAAAACGGCGCGAAGGAAGTGCATTCCTACATCACCCACGGTGTGCTTTCCGGCCCCGCCGTGGAGCGCATCACCAATTCGGTGATGAAGTCTCTGGTGATCACCGACTCGATCGAGCCGACCGATCCGGTAAAGAACGCGCCGAATATCCGCATCGTGCCGACTGCGCCGATGTTTGCCCAAGCGATCCTCAACATCTGGAACGGCACATCGGTTTCCTCGCTTTTCGAGACCGAAACGCTGGAACCGATCTACGAGACGCATTTCCGCCTGTAAGGGGGCCGCATGGCCGTCATGATCCCGGCATGGGTCGATGGGGTGTTACAGCCCGTCGAGAAGCTTGAAGCGCACCTGAAAGGGCTGCGCCACAAGGCCGTGTCGGTGTTTCTGGTGGCGGGCGGTGCGGTGCTGATCCAGCGCCGCGCCATGGAAAAATACCACACGCCGGGGCTTTGGGCGAATACCTGCTGCACCCATCCCGACTGGAACGAGACGTCCGAGGCCTGCGCCGTACGGCGGTTGGAGGAAGAGCTGGGCATCGCGGCCGTGCATTGCGCACCGCGCGGGCAGGTGGAATACCGCGCCGAGGTGGGCGGCGGGATGGTCGAGCACGAGGTGGTGGATCTTTTCCGGGTTGATCTGAACGCGCGCCCCGAGGTGCGGATGAACCCCGACGAGGTGATGGCCGTGGATTGGGTGCCTCTGGCCGAACTGCGCGCGCGGGTTGCGGCAACGCCCGAGGCCTTCACGCCGTGGCTGCGGATCTATCTGGCCGAGCACGGCGCCGCGATTTTCGGCTGAGCGGGCGCGCGGGGCGGAGAGCGCCGGGGCGCTGCCCCGGACCCCGGGATATTTTTCAAAGAGAAAGCGGCTTTGGGGCGCTCTTGCTCAGGCTTTGCCTGTCAGCATCGCTTCGACGAGTTTTTGCACGCGCAGGGCTTCTGCGGGGGTGGCGAGGCGGTTGGGTTGGCCTGCCATGAGGAGGAGCAGGTCATCGAGTTGGGCTTTGAGGCTCGCGGTGCGGGGATCGCCCAAGTTGCGCTCGAGGGCCACGAAGGGGCCGCCTTCCGAGTGGGCTTCGGCGTAGAAGTCGCTGACGCGCCAGCTTTTGGCGCTGCCTTTGACGGTGAGTTCCTGACGGTCGGGTTGCGCGCCGCCGACTGAGGCCATGACTGTGACGGGGGTGCCTTCGGCGGTTTCGAGGCGTGCGAGCATATGGGTTTCGCAGAGTGTCGGGTCTGATGGGTAGCTCGGGCGCGCCCAGGTGAGGGAGAGGGGCCCGAGGATACGTTCGGAGAAAAAGAGGAAGTGCGAGAGGACTTCGCGGGTCATGCCGCCTTCGTCGCGGAAGCGCAGCCAGTCGGCGGCCTGTTGCCAGAGGCGGGGCCATTGGCCGTAGGTGACGACGATATCGACACCGTGGAGGGGGCCCATCTCGCCGCTTGCGGCGGAGGCTGAGACACCTCGCATGGCGGCACCGGCGGCTTGGGTGAAGTTGACGGCCGCCGGAACGCCGCTTTTGGCAAGCGCTGCGACGAGGGCTTCGCTTTCGGGGATATCGACGCCGAGGGGCTTTTCGAGAAAGACCGCCTTGCCTTGGGCGGCGGCAGTGAGAGCGTAGGCTTTTCGCGGCACCGGAGGGCAGGCGAGGTAGACGAGATCGGCTTTGGCGATGGCGGCTTCGGCGGTTTCTGTGACCGGGGTCTCTGGTGACAGGGCTTTGGCGACGTCGCAGGAGGCGGGGCTTGGGTC
>RFUP01000353.1 GCA_009922885.1 Paracoccaceae bacterium | reverse complement strand
CACAAAAAAAGGCGCTCGCCCCAACACCCCCGGCCCCGCCGCCTATTTCTCAGGTAGCGTCACCCTCACTCCGGTGATCGAAGCGCCCGAACCCGCTCGCATCCGCGCGCTCGTCGTCTCCTTCAAGGATGGCGCGCGCACCTTTTGGCACACGCACCCCTTGGGCCAAACCATCCACATCCTCGAAGGCCACGGCCAAGCCCAGCGCGACGGCGGTCCCGTGATTGATCTCGCCCCCGGCGACACGGTCTTCTTCGAACCGGGCGAACGCCACTGGCACGGCGCCGCCCCCGGCGTCGATATGGTCCACTTCGCCTTTCAGGAAGCGCTCGATGGCGTCTCGGTGACTTGGCAGGAAGAAGTGGCATAAAGCGTTTCGCTTAAATATTGAAACGGCAGAAACGCTTTAAGCTTATGATTTGACGCATTTCTTAACCGAAAAAGTCTATCAACTTTTTCTCGAAATGCTCTAACGCGCCAGCGCCGTCACTTCGATCTCGATGCGGTATTTCTCATCGATCAGCCCGCATTCGATCATCGTGGCGGCGGGCGGATTGGCCCCGAAGGTCTCGGCCAGAAGCGGCCAGCACGGCTCGAACTCGGCGCGGTCCGGCAGGTAGTAATTCACTCGCACAACATCGGCAAAGCTGGATCCGGCCTCGGCCAAAGCCTTGCCGATAATCTCCAAGGCGCTGCGGCATTGCTCCACCACCGTCTCGCCCTGCCCCACGGTGCCCGCAACATGCACGAAGCCCCCGGCCACCACGGCCCGGCAATAGCCGATCTTGGGCTCATAAACCCCGCCAGAGGAAATTCGCCGCATATCCATCACTCCAAAAGAAAAGGGCGGGGTCTCCCCCGCCCGTCTGTCTCACTCAGCGCCCTGCGGCCGCTGGCTCTTTCTTGGCCTCCGCGTAGATGAGCAAGGGCGACGCTTTCGTCGTTGCCGCCTCTTCGTTCACCACCACTTCCGTCACATTCTCCATGCCCGGAAGCTCGAACATCGTGTCGAGCAGGATATCTTCGAGGATCGACCGCAAACCACGCGCCCCAGTCTTCCGCTCGATCGCGCGCTTGGCAATCGCCTTGAGCGCATCGTCGGTAAAGGTCAGCTGCGCGTTCTCCAATTCGAAGAGGCGCTGATACTGCTTCACCAAAGCGTTCTTCGGTTCGGTCAGAATGGTGATCAGCGCATCCTCGTCGAGGTCTTCGAGCGTCGCGATCACAGGCAAACGGCCCACGAATTCCGGGATCAAACCGAACTTGAGCAGGTCTTCCGGCTCCAGCTCCTTGAAAAGCTCGCCCACACGGCGTGCATCGGGATCTTTCACATCCGCGCCAAAGCCCATCGCAGAGCCTTTGTTCCGCTGCGCGATGATCTTGTCGAGGCCCGAGAAGGCCCCACCGCAAATGAACAGGATATTCGTCGTGTCCACCTGCAGGAATTCCTGCTGCGGATGCTTGCGCCCACCCTGCGGCGGCACCGAAGCCACGGTGCCTTCCATCAGCTTCAGAAGCGCCTGCTGCACGCCCTCGCCCGAAACGTCCCGCGTGATCGAGGGGTTTTCGGACTTGCGGGTGATCTTGTCCACTTCGTCGATGTAAACGATGCCGCGCTGCGCACGTTCCACGTTATATTCCGACGCCTGCAGGAGCTTCAGGATGATGTTCTCCACATCCTCTCCCACATAGCCCGCTTCCGTCAGCGTGGTCGCATCGGCCATGGTGAACGGCACATCCAAAATACGCGCCAGCGTTTGCGCCAGAAGCGTCTTACCGCAACCCGTCGGGCCGATCAGCAGGATGTTTGATTTCGACAGCTCGATATCGCCCGATTTCGACGAATGATTCAGGCGCTTGTAGTGGTTATGCACCGCCACCGACAAAACCCGCTTCGCCCGCATCTGCCCGATCACATAGTCATCGAGCACCTTGCAGATTTCCTGCGGCGTCGGCACGCCATCGCGCGACTTCATGCCGGAGGATTTGGTTTCCTCGCGGATGATATCCATGCACAGCTCGACACATTCATCGCAGATGAACACTGTCGGCCCGGCGATGAGCTTGCGCACCTCATGCTGGCTCTTTCCGCAGAAAGAACAGTAAAGCGTGTTTTTGCTATCGCCAGAGTTACTCGCCATGTCGTCCCTTTCAGGCCCCGTCGGTTTCGGTGGTTGGGCCGGATCGTCCTGTCATCTTGCTCTCAAGACTAAGGCGTCCCCTGCCCGGCCACAATGTCAAAAGTTCGCAGTAGGCCCGAAGGCCTACCCAAGTCTTACGCCTTCGGCTCGGCCTTACCACGGCTCTCGACGATCTGGTCGATGAGGCCCCACTTCAGCGCTTCTTCCGGCTCCATGAAGTTGTCGCGCTCCAGCGCGGCCACAACCGTCTCGTAATCATTTCCGGTGTGCTTCACGTAAATCTCGTTCAGGCGCTTCTTCAGCCGCTCGGTTTCGCGGGCGTGAATCAGGATGTCCGTCGCTTGGCCCTGATAGCCGCCCGAGGGTTGGTGCACCATGATGCGCGAGTTCGGCAGCGAGAAACGCATGTCCTTCTCGCCTGCGGTCAAAAGAAGCGACCCCATCGATGCCGCCTGTCCGATCACCAGCGTCGAAACCCGCGGCTTGATGTATTGCATCGTGTCGTAGATCGACAGGCCAGCGGTCACCACACCACCGGGGCTGTTGATATACATGGAGATTTCCTTCGAGGGGTTCTCCGCCTCAAGGTGCAGAAGCTGCGCCACGATCAGCGTCGCCATCCCGTCATGCACAGGGCCCGCCACGAAGATGATGCGCTCTTTCAACAGGCGCGAATAGATATCATAGGCCCGTTCACCGCGGCTGGTC
>RFUP01000352.1 GCA_009922885.1 Paracoccaceae bacterium | reverse complement strand
GGTTCAAATGCGCCGGCGTCAGATCGATTTTCACCTCGGCGAACCCATCCTGCCAATCCATAATGACCACCCCGTTGACGGTGTTGAAACCGCCAGCGGCATTCAGTGCCCGTACTCTTGAATCGAAACTTGCGGTCATGGCCTTTCCGCCGGCAGCCCCCGCCCCAGCGTGTAAAATTCATCATTTGGCCGCATTGAGGTCAGACTCGCCATGCGGTTCGACAGGGCAAAGAACGCCGCAATGGCGCCAATATCCCAGATGTCCTCGTCGTCAAATCCGTGCGCGCGCAGCGTACTGAAATCATCCTCGTCTATTCTGTGAGAAACATTACAGGTTTTCAGGGCGAAATCGAGCATCGCCTTCTGTCTGTCACTGATGTCGGCTTTGCGGTAATTTGTGGCGACCTGATCTGCGATCAGCGGGTTCTTCGCACGGATCCGCAGGATCGCCCCGTGCGAGACCACGCAATACTGGCACTGGTTCATCGCCGATGTGGCCACCACGATCATTTCGCGCTCGGCCTTCGTGAGGTTGCCGGGCTTCTCCATCAGGGCATCGTGATAGGCAAAGAAGGCGCGGAACTCGTCGGGCCGATGGGCCAGCACGAGGAACACGTTGGGCACAAAGCCCGATTTCTCCTGAACCGCTTCGATACGCTGCCGTATGTCGTCTGGAAGATCCGCCAGCGCGGGCACGGGGAAGCGGCTGATTTTGGGTTCGTTGGTCATTTGAGCCTCACTTGATTGGAACGATAACGCGGCCACGCACTTCGCCGGCGAGGATCTTCTCGGCGGTCGGGATCACCTCGTCCATCGTCAGGCGCTGCACCATGCTCTCCAGAAGCGCCGGATCAAGATCTTTCGCCAAGCGCAGCCAGGCTTCGATGCGGTCCGCCTTCGGGCACATCACGCTGTCCACGCCCGCCAGCGTCACGCCGCGCAGAATGAACGGCATCACCGTGGCAGGAAGCCCGAAACCGCCCGCAAGCCCGCAGGCCGCGACAACCCCGCGATACTTCATCGACGCGCAAACATTGGCGAGCATCTGGCCGCCCACCACATCCACCGCACCGGCCCATTGCTCTTTCATCAAGGGCTTACCGGGGGCGGAAAGTTCGGCCCGATCAATGATCCGCTTCGCGCCGAGCTTCGTCAGATATTCGCCTTCGGAAACGCGGCCCGTTACTGCGGCCACGTCATAGCCAAGCTTCGCCAAGACTGCGACCGCAACGCTCCCCACGCCGCCAGCTGCGCCCGTCACCAGCACCTCGCCCTTCTCCGGCGTCACGCCCCCCTTTTCCAAAGCCATCACGCAAAGCATCGCTGTGTAGCCTGCCGTGCCGATCGCCATGGCCTGTTCCGGGGTGAATTCTGGCACCAAGGGGATCAGCCAATCGCCCTTCACGCGGGCCTTCTGGGCCAAACCGCCCCAATGCGCCTCGCCCACGCCCCAGCCGTTCAGCACCACCTTGTCGCCGACCTTAAAGTCGGGATTATCCGAGGCTTCCACTGTGCCCGCAAAATCGATCCCCGGCACCATCGGGAACTTCCGCACCACGGGGCTTTTCCCGGTAATCGCAAGGCCATCCTTGTAGTTCATCGTCGAGCATTCCACGCGAACGGTCACATCCCCCTCGGGCAGTTGATCCTCGCTCACCTCTGTCAGGCTAACTCTCTGGCCAGCCTCATCCTTCTCGATCAATACCGCCTTGAACATCTCATTTCTCCTCAGGTTCATTTGCGTTCCAGAAGGGCCATGAACCCTTCCATGAATATCTCCAAAGCCGCGCTGCTCTGGTCCAATTTGGCCCGCAGCACAGCGCCTTCCCAGCCGATCCAGAAATGCCGCGCCAAGCGCTCCGCATCTCCCTCAGGTGCGATCTCTCCCGCCGCTTGCGCTGCCCTCAGGCAGGCCGCCGTGCGGGCTTCCCAATCAGTGAAAACGCCCGCAATCCGCGCGCGGAAGCTTTCCGGCAGGCTCCCCATCTCTTGGCCCAAGTTCCCCACGAGGCACCCGCGCCGAAAGCCAAACTTCGCCATCCCTGCCTCGGCATCGGCGGCGAAGGCTTTCAGGCGCTCCAAAGGCGCGAGGCTTTCATCGAAAAACCAACGGTCGAGCTTCGCGGCAAAATAGGCGGCATAGGCGTCGATCAACGCCAGCCCAAAGGCCTCTTTGCTCTCGAAGTAATGATAGAACGAGCCCTTCGGCACTCCCGCCGCACTAAGGATTTCCTCGATACCAACCGCGCTGAAACCCTTCTCGGTCAACACCGCCAAGCCCGCGCGCAACAGCCGCTCGCGCGTGCCGTCCGGCAGGCTCGGATCTTTGCGCGGTCGGCCACGCTTGCGCGGATTAGGGGCGGTTTCGGCTCTCATGCCGAATTACTAGACTGACTGTCTATTTAATTCAACCGCGCTCTTTGTTCACCGGCACCGTGTAGTTCAGCACCCGCCGCCCGCCATCGGGATAGATCGTCTCGCCCGTGAAATACGAGGCATCGTCCGAGGCCAGAAACGCCACCACCGAAGCAATCTCCTCGGGCCGCCCCATCCGGCCAATTGGTGTGCGGGAAAGCACCACCTCTTCGCCGCCCGCGCGGTTCATGAAGGCCCCCTTGATGATCTCGGTCTCGATGGTGCCCGGCCCCACGCCGCACACGCGAATGCCATGCGGCGCGAAGGAAACAGCAGCCGTCGAGGTGACCTGATTCATCCCGCCCTTGGAAATCGCGTAGGTCGCCAGATTGGGGTTCGCGAGGCCCGAGTTGATCGACGACATGTTCACGATCACCCCGCCATCCCCCTGCGCAATCATCTGCCGCGCTGCCGCCTGCGTGCCCATGAATGCG
>RFUP01000351.1 GCA_009922885.1 Paracoccaceae bacterium | reverse complement strand
GATGCGCTCTTTTTCGACGGCACGCTTTGGGATGACGAGGAAATGATCCGTATGGGCGCTGGTGTGAAAACCGGGCGGCGGATGGGGCATATGCCCGTTTCGGGGGCGGATGGCTCGATGGCGCGGCTTTCGGGGCTGAGGGCGCGCAAGGTGTTTATTCATATGAACAATACGAACCCGCTCTGGCAGCCGGATGGCCCCGAGCGGACGGAAGCGGCGCACGCGGGTTGGGCCGTGGGGGCTGACGGGATGGAGATGGAGGTGTGAGCATGAAAGACACGGTTTCGAAGCCCGCATTGGAGGCGCGGCTGCAAGCGATTGGTGCGGCGCGCTATCACAATCTGCACCCGTTCCATCACCGTTTGCATGGGGGGCAGTGCACCCCTGATGAGGTGCGGGCCTGGGTGATCAACCGCTATTATTACCAGTCGCGCATCCCGATGAAGGACGCGGCCTTTCTCTCGCGCTGCGAAGACCCCGACATGCGCCGTGCGTGGCGTTCGCGTATCGAGGATCATGACGGCGGGATCGACGAGGGCGGCGGTATCCGGCGTTGGTTGAAACTGGCCGAGGCCGTGGGGCTTGATCCGGATTACGTGGCCTCTGGTGTTGGCATACTGCCCGCTACCCGTTTTGCGGTGGATGCCTATGTGCATTACGTGCGGGAAAAGCCATTGTTGCAGGCGGTGGCCTCTTCGCTGACCGAGCTTTTCGCGCCGAAGATCCATGCGGAGCGGATCGAGGGGCTGTTCAAGCATTACGATTTCGCCAACCAAAGCTCGATGTCCTACTTCCAAAAGCGCCTCACCGAAGCGCCAAGGGATGTGGAATACGGGCTTTCTTGGGTCTTGGCCCATGCCGATACGGCTGAAAAGGAAGATGCCGTTTGTGCGGCGCTCATTTTCAAGACGGAAGTACTTTGGGCGCAGCTCGATGCGCTCTGGTCGGCCTATGTGGAGCCGGGTCGCATTCCGCCGGGGGGCTGGCAACCGGGGGAGGGGCTGGCGTGAGCCTCACTTTCGCGGCGTCCGATGTGCCCTACATGCCGCGCGGTGTACGCGTGGCGGATGATCCTGTGCGGGGGCAGAAGGTGCTCTTGGCGCCTGAAAAGGCCGTGGCTTTGGATGCCGTGGGCGAGGCGATCCTGGCGCGGGTGGATGGTGCGGCTTCGTTCGGGGCGATTGTCGCGAGCCTCAACGCGGCCTTTCCCGGCGCGCCGGAGGGTCGGATCGAGGCAGATGTGCAGAGCTTCCTTGCGGCTCTTCGGGCGCGCATTTTCCTGATGGTAAAATGAGATGAGCGCGCCGCCCCCGATCGCCATGTTGGCCGAGTTGACGCATCGCTGCCCGCTGTCTTGCCCCTATTGCTCGAACCCTCTGGAAATGGTGCGGGCGAAAGAGGAATTGCCGACGGAAGTTTGGGTGGATGTGTTTGCTCAAGCGGCGGCTTTGGGCGTGTTGCAGGTGCATCTTTCGGGGGGAGAGCCTGCGTCGCGGCGCGATCTGGAAGCGTTGGTAGGGGCCGCGCGGAAGGCTGGGCTTTACACGAACCTCATCACCTCGGGGATCGGGCTGACGCCCCTGCGGCTCGATGCGCTGGAGGCGGCGGGGCTCGATCATATCCAGCTTTCGATGCAGGGCACTCGGCCTGATCTGGCGGATTGGATCGGCGGCTACAGAGGCGGATTCGAGCGCAAGATCGCGGTGGCGCGCGAGATCGGGCGGCGGGGCATTCCGCTCACGCTCAATGCGGTGATGCATCGCCATAACCTCGACGATCTGGATGCGACGATTGCCTTGGCGCTTGATCTGGGCGCGCGGCGGATCGAAGTGGCCTGCGTGCAGTTCCATGGCTGGGCCGTGGCGAACCGCGCGCAATTGCTGCCAACGCGTGAGCAGACCGAGATGGTGAAGCGAAAGGTGGCGGCGGCGCGGGCGGAATACGAAGGCGTGATGGCCTTCGATTTCGTGCCACCGGATTACTATTCGGACTACCCCAAGGCCTGTATGGGCGGTTGGGGATCGGCAGGCTTGAACGTGACGCCGAATGGAACGGTGCTGCCCTGCCACGCGGCCGAGACCATCCCGCATTTGCGCTTCGAGAAGGTGACAGACCGCCCCTTGGCGGAGATCTGGTACGAAAGTGCCGCCTTCAACGCCTATCGCGGCACCGATTGGCTGCCGGAACCTTGCGCGGGGTGTGAGCGCAAAGAGATCGACTTCGGCGGCTGCCGTTGCCAAGCCATGGCTTTGGCCGGAGACGCCAGCGCAACCGATCCGATCTGCGCGAAATCCCCGCACCGCGCCCGCGTGCTGGCCGCCCTCGAAGAGGTGAGCGACGCGCCGTTTACCTACCGGAAGCTCGGCTGATTACGCTTTCGCAGGCACGCCTTCGCCCTCGCCGATATCCCAGAAGAGACCAGCCATGATCGCAAGCGCATCGCGGCAGACGGGTTTCAGGACGTGTTCGTTCGGGGCGTGTTGCGAGCAGGCGCGGTAGGAGTGGGGCACCCAGACAGTGGGAAGGCCGAGGATGTCGGCGAAGGTGTCATTCGGCAGGGAGCCTGCGAGGTTCGGCAGGATATGCGGCGGTTTGCCTGCGGTTTTCTCCAGCGACGCGGCAGTGAAGCGCACCCAGGGGTGATCGGGGCTGAGCCGTGTGGCCGGGAAGAAGCCACGCTCCATTTCGCGGATTTCGACGCGTTGGAAGCCGTGTTTGTCGAGGTGGCGGCGGAGGCTCGGGAGGATTTCGGCGGTTTCGGTGCCCACGACGTAGCGCAACTGGCAAGTGGCGCGGGCCGATGCCGCGATGGCGTTGACGGGCGCTTCGGGAACGCCTGCGGTCATGGCGAGGATGGCGAAACCGTTCCAGCCATAGGCG
>RFUP01000036.1 GCA_009922885.1 Paracoccaceae bacterium | reverse complement strand
TCCGGCCCCCAGATATCGCTCTGCCGTTCCGCCGTGCGCGCCGCTTCGGTCTCAAGCCGGTCATAGGTGCCAAACCAGCGCGGCAACAGGTGGTATCCCAGCGAGCGCAAATGCCGCGGGTTCGCGGGGTCCAGATCGATCAGGTCTTCATAATCATCGGCCACACGGTCCTGCGGCACGCGGTCCGCCACCAGAAGCGCGCAGCGCAGCGCCGCAAGGGCAGGGCTGTTGTGCTCGAAGGGGTCGAACGCGTCGAGAATATCGGCCGCCCGCGCGAAATGGTCTTGGAAGGCCTGCCAGTTGCGCTCGGGGATTTCCGCATTCCACCCCTGTCCGCGCCATGCCCAGCCGATATCCACATGCGCCTCTGCGACAACAAGCGCGAGGCCGTAATCCTCGGGCTCATCCTCCAGAACCTCTTCCAGCGCCGCCAAGCCACCTTTCGGCGCATGGGCGGCCATCAGTCCGGGATCGCTCAGCGCCGCTTCCACCGGCTGCACCACATCGGCGCGCGCGCCGTAGCTCAAGAGCCGCGAAATCGCCATGCCGCTCGCCGTTGCCGAACGCGTGGCATCATGGCTGCGGATCATTTCGGCCAGATCGTCCCAACGATCCTGCCGCGCAAAGAATTGTCCTGCCTCGATCATCTCGCGCCGCGTGCGATCCTCGTCGGTATCTTCGCAGATCGGGATATGCATGGCGGCAGAAAACGCCTCGGCGGTTTGCTGTCGGGCGTCTGCAGCGGCACGCGGCGACCGCCCGACGAAAGGGGCAGACATCAGAGCTTTGAGAGTGCGCGTTCCAGCGCTGCGAAGGTCCAGCATGAAGCCATCCGAGGGGTTGTTTCAGCCCTCGGATGTAAACGGCCAATCGGGCCAAAATCTGACCGCCGTAGGGATTTGCTGCGGCTCCTTCGCGCCGAAATGTGCCCGCGTTAACCTTTCAGAGCCTGACCAACGTCATGACGCAAGCCATACACATTCCATACGCAATCCATACGCTTCGGAAACGGGATTTGCGCTGGTTAACAGGTGGAAAGGGGGGCGTTACCGCCCGCCTGTCACCTCAAGAAAAGAGCGCGTGGTATAGCTCGATGCATCCGACAAAAGCCAGAGCACAGCCTTCGCGACTTCCTCCGCCGATCCAGCTCTTCTCATTGGAACCATTGGAGAAATTCGCTCCACACGGTCCGGATCACCGCCCTTGGCGTGAATGTCCGTGTCGATAATACCGGGGCGGATAGCGTTCACGCGGATGCCTTCCGGCGCCAACTCGTCCGCCAGTCCCAACGTGAAGGTATCAATCGCGCCCTTGGTGGCCGCATAATCAACATATTGATTGGCCGAGCCCAATTTCGCCGCCGCCGACGAGATATTGACGATGTGGCCTTTTTCAGGCGCGGCCCGCATATGCTCCACGGCCTTCTTGGCCACCAGAATCGCCCCCACCACATTCACCGCAAAAATCCGTTCCAACCGCTCCGCCGTCAGGTCCGTCACCTTCGCCGTCATCCCCACGATGCCCGCGTTGTTCACAAGGTCGATGGGCAGGTCTTTGGGGATGGCGTCATAGAGTGCGTCGATATCCGCAGGCACTCCGGTATCGCATTGAATAATCGTTGCTTTCCGCCCCTGCGCGCGCACGGCTTCTGCCACGCTTTCGGCTGCCGCCTTGTTGGTCGCATAGGTCAGGATCACGTCCCGCCCCTCTGCCGCCCCGAGCCGCGCGACCGCCGCACCAATGCCTTGCGACCCGCCCGTGATCAGTAGTGTTCTCGCCATTCTCTCACTCCCCTTTATCCGAATCCGCGCCCAGAAGCCGCGTCACCATTTCCGTTGTATCCCGCGAAAGCCCTTGGGTTTTCAGTATGTTAGTCAGCGCCTCCCGCGCCTTTGCCCGCCGCGCTCCATCATAGCGGGGCCACGTCTCGAAGCTCGTGCTCATCCGCGCCGTGGTCTGTGGGTTGACCCCATCGAGCTTGATCAACCACTCCGCCAAAGCTGCATATCCCGATCCGGACCCATGATGGAACGCCGCGTGATTGCCCGCAAAACTCCCCAAGACTGCACGGAAACGGTTCGGGTTTTTGATCGTGAAATCTGGATGTTGCGTGAGTTCTGCCAAGGCGAGAGCCGCCCGATCTGGCTCCGCATAAGCCGCTTTCGCAGCAAACCACTTGTCCATGACCAAGCGATCATGCCGCCATTTGTCGTGGAAGCGCTGGCTTTCTTCAGCCCCCAATCCCTGCGCCAGAAGCGCGGAAAGGGCCGCAAACTCGTCAGTCATATTGTCCGCCGCCGCGAATTGCGCGGAGGCCCGTTTGCCACCGTCAACCTTGGTCAAGAGCGCCAAAACCGTCGCGCGCAGATCCCGCTTTCCGGCATCTTCCGCATCTGGCCGATAAGGGCCTTCTGTGCGCATCGCCTCGTAAGTTGCTGAAAGGATTGGCTCCAACCTGTCGGCCAGCAATAGCCCCAAGGCCCTGTGCGCAGCCCAGATCGCTGCGGGATCGGGCACCTTTCCGCGTGAATGCAGCGCCTCTGCGATCTCGTCTTGCGGTGGCAGCCGCAGCAGAAGCGCCCGGAAAGCCGGATCTTGCGCCGGATCCTCCAGCACGCGCCGCAGCGCCTCCACATAGGCCATATCCGCCTCGCCGCCCTGTGCCATCGTCACAAGACATTCGCGCGCCAAAGCCCGTCCCGCCTCCCAGCGATTGAACGGGTCTGTGTCATGCGCCAGAAGGAAGGCGCGCTCAGCCGCCGTGCTGTCCCGCTGCAAGATCACAGGTGCGGAAAAGTCCCGCAAAATCGAAGGGATGGGCCGCGCCGCCAATCCTTCGAAACGGAAACTTTGCTTGGTCTCGGTCATTTCCAGAACCGTTGTCGGCAGCACCTCATCGCCATTCGGGTTCAGCAATCCCACCGCAATCGGGATCACCCGTGGCGGCTTTTCCGGCTGGCCAGGCGTCGGGGGAGTGTCCTGTCCGAAGGTCAGCGTGAACACCCCATCCGACCAGTGCTCTGAAACCGAAAGCCGGGGCGTGCCCGCATCCGAATACCAGCGCTTGAACTGGCTCAAATCCCGCCCAGAGGTATCCTCGAACACCTTGAGCCAATCCTCGATCGTCACCGCCTGCCCATCGTGCCGCGCAAAATACGCATCCAGCGCCGCGCGATAGCCCTCCGGCCCCACCAGCGTTTTCAGCATACGCACCAGCTCGGAACCCTTTTCGTAAACTGTCGCGGTATAGAAATTGTTGATTTCCACGAAGCTTTCTGGCCGCACCGGATGTGCCAAAGGCCCGCCATCCTCGCGGAACTGGCGTGCCCGCAGCATGATCACATCTGAAATCCGCTTCACCGGAGCAGAGCGCGTTTCGGCCGTGAATTCGCTGTCACGAAATACGGTCAAACCTTCTTTCAAGCAAAGTTGGAACCAGTCGCGGCAGGTGATCCGATTGCCTGTCCAGTTATGGAAATACTCATGCGCGATGATCGCTTCGATCCGCTCGAAATTCGCATCCGTCGAGGTTTCCGGCGAGGCCAGAACGCAGGAAGAGTTGAAGATATTCAGACCCTTGTTTTCCATCGCCCCCATGTTGAAATCATCCACGGCCACGATGTTGAAAAGGTCCAGATCGTATTCGCGCCCATAGGCTTTCTCATCCCACGCCATCGAGCGTTTCAATGCATCGAGGCCAAATGCGCATTTCCCCTCGTCGCCGGGCCGCACCCAGATGTTGAGGTCCACCGTGCGCCCTGAAGCCGTGGTGAACTTGTCCGAAACCGCCCGCAGATCACCTGCCACCAAAGCGAAAAGATACGAGGGCTTCGGCCATGGATCGTGCCACTCCGCCCAGCCATCGCCTTGCGCTGTCGGGTTCCCGTTCGACAATTTAACCGGAAGTTCACTTTCGATCCGCACAGTGAACGTCGCCATCACATCGGGGCGGTCCGGATAATAAGTGATTTTCCGAAATCCTTCCGCCTCGCATTGGGTGCAGAACATCCCGCTCGAAAGGTACAGCCCTTCCAGCGCCGTATTCGCCGCCGGATCGATCTCGACTTCGGCTTCAAACACAAACGGGGCATCCGGCACTTCCGCTGTCAGGCCCGTCTCGGAAAGGGAAACAGCAAGCGGCGCGCCATCCAGAGCCGCGGAAATCAGTTTGAGTTTTTCGCCATGCAGGAAAAACCTCCGGTCCTTTGTGGCCGGATTGGGCCGGAAACGGATTTTCGAAAGCACGCGCGTTGCAGAAGGGGCCAGCCGGAACGTCAGCTGCACATCCTCGATCAGAAACGCGGGCGGCGCGTAATCCGCAAGATAGATCGTCTGGTTTTCCGTGCTTGCTGCCGCGTCTTTCATCGAGAACTCCTGTCCCTTGCCCAGCGCGAGGGTAGGGCGCGCTCGGAGCCTCCGCAAGCCGTGCCGCGCGGCCTTTTCCTCTCGGAGGGTCGGGCTAGTTCTCCGTTCCTGACGCCTGTGGAGTTGTTCACGAATGAAGATGCGCAAGAAATCCGAACTGCCGACGAAGACCTGCGCCTGCTGTGGCCTCCCTTTCACGTGGCGCAAAAAGTGGGAAAAGGTCTGGGATGAGGTGCGTTACTGCTCCAACAGATGCCGGAACACCAAGTCAAAACAATAACGTATCCCGAAGTATGCAGTGATTATCGCAAAATATTTGAAAGCGATTAGCAAAAATTGGTAAAAACATCTTACCACATTTGTTGCCTATAGGAAACTTCTGCGCTATTTGATCCTCATGCCACTTGCTTGGAGGAGGGACCCATGAGCGCGCGGATCGAAACCCACGGCCTGAAAGTCGATAAAGTTCTCTTTGATTTCGTCGAAGAGAAGGTCCTGCCCGGTACAGGTGTCGCATCCGAGGCCTTCTGGGCGGGCATGGCCACCCTCGCGCATGAATTCGGCCCGGAAAACCGTCGCTTGCTAGATACCCGCACCAAAATGCAGGAACGCCGCCAACGCCCGTTGGGGCTCGCTTTATGACGCCCTCTACGGCACCGACGCCATGGGCGATTTGCCACCTGCCGGTGGGTACAATGCCGAGCGTGGCGCCCGCGTCATCGCATGGGGGCGCGCCCATCTGGATAAAGTCGCCCCGCTCGCTAATGGCTCTTGGGCCGATATCTCCGCGCTTTCGATAACCGGCAGCAACTTAACGCCTGCCTTGAAAGACGCCTCGCAATTTGCAGGCCACACAGGCGAAGCAGGCAAAGACCTCCGCGTCCTGCTGCGTGCCAATGACCTCCTGATCGAACTCGTCGTCGATCCTTCACACCCCATCGGGGCCTCCGACAAAGCGAAGATCGCCGATATCCGCCTTGAATCGGCGCTGTCCACGATCATGGATTGCGAGGATTCCGTTGCTTGCGTAGATGCCGCCGACAAGGTTGTGGCATATGCCAACTGGCTTGGGTTGATGAAAGGCGATCTCGAAGAAACCTTCGAGAAGGGCGGCAAGCCGATGACCCGCCGCATGGCGTCGGACCGCACCTATACCGCCCCGGATGGCAGCACCTTCTCGGTCAAAGGCCGCTCGCTGATGCTGGTGCGGAACGTGGGCCACTTGATGACGAACCCCGCGATCCTTGACCGCGACGGTCTGGAAATCGGCGAAGGCCTGATGGACGCGCTGATCACCGCCGCCATTGCCATGCATGACCTCAAGAAGACCTCCGGCAACCGCAATTCGCTGCATGGCTCGGTCTATGTGGTGAAGCCGAAGATGCACGGCCCTGAAGAGGTTGGCTTTGCCGTGCGCATTTTCGATCACGTCGAAAAGGTGCTGGGCCTGCCAGCCAACACCGTGAAGCTTGGCATTATGGACGAAGAGCGCCGCACCTCGGCGAACCTCAAGGAATGCATCCGCGTCGCCAAATCCCGCGTGGCCTTCATCAACACGGGCTTCCTTGATCGAACAGGCGACGAGATTCACACCTCCATGGAAGCCGGCCCGATGCTGCCGAAAGGTGAGATGAAGGGCACCGATTGGATCAAGTCCTACGAAGAACGCAACGTCGATATTGGTCTGGCCTGCGGGCTTCAGGGTAAGGCGCAGATCGGCAAAGGCATGTGGGCGATGCCCGATGCCATGGCCGAAATGCTCAAGCAGAAGGTCGGCCACCCACAATCCGGTGCCAACTGCGCCTGGGTGCCGTCGCCCACCGCGGCCACGCTCCACGCCACGCATTATCACGCCGTTAACGTCAAGGTGCGCCAAGCCGAATTGAAGTCGGCAGGCCCACGCGGCACGCTCGAACAGCTTCTCACGATCCCGGTGACGATCGGACGGAATTTCTCGGATGAAGAGATCCGTCGTGAAATCGAGAACAACGCGCAAGGTATCCTCGGTTATGTTGTCCGCTGGGTGGATCAAGGCGTCGGCTGTTCCAAAGTGCCCGACATTCACGACATCGCGCTGATGGAAGATCGCGCCACCTGCCGCATCTCGTCTCAGGCGCTGGCAAACTGGCTGCATCACGGTGTTGTTTCCGAGGAACAGGTGATGGCAGCGATGCAAAAAATGGCGGCTGTGGTGGACCGACAGAACGCCTCCGATGCGGCTTACACGCCGATGGCTCCCGCGTTTGACGGGATCGCCTTCAAAGCGGCCTGCGACCTTGTATTCGATGGCATCGAGCAGCCCTCGGGCTACACTGAACCAGTGTTGCACCGCCGCCGTCTCGAACTCAAAGCCGCCCTCTGACTTCCGAAAGGATACGACATGACACTTGGACTGGCAAAAGCACGGGTCATCATCCGCAAGGCTCTAGCACATGGTGCAGAGGCGCAGATGAAACCGCTCTCGGTGATCGTTCTGGATGCTGGCGGCAATGTTCTCGCCTTTGAGCGCTCTGACGGGGCATCACCCGGCCGTTTCGCGATTGCGCATGGTAAGGCCTATGGGTCGATCATGCTGGGCATGGCAGGTCGTGCACAGATGGCACGCGCCGAAAGCCAGGCCTACTTCATGGCAGCGGTAAATGGCGTTTACGGAGGCGCGGTGATCCCTGTGCCGGGCGGCGTCTTGATCCGCGACAAGAAGGGCAATGTCATCGGTGCCGTCGGCGTCACCGGCGATACATCCGATAACGATGCCGCCGCCGCTGAAGCAGGCATTGCCGCTGCGGGATATGCAGCCGAGGCCTAACGCAGCTCTTCGCCTGCTAATTCAGCTTTTCAGCCTTCAAGCATCCCGGCCACTGGCTGGGGTGTTTTCAATGGTGAAACGAAGGGGTATGTTTGTCCAAAGGACACATGCAGGATTTTCCTATGGCAAGGCCCGTCGTCGGTATCATCGGAAACCACCACTTGATCAATGACCAGTATCCGGCCCACGCCGGGGGGGCCATGAATTCCGAGGCAGTGTCCCGCGTTGCAGGGTGTATTCCGCTGCTTATTCCTGCAGATCCGCGCTTCGTGTCAGTCGCCGAATTGCTGGAGGTTTGTGACGGTTTCCTTCTGACGGGTGGTCGCCCGAACGTCCATCCGAACGAATACGGCGAGGAAGAAACGCCAGCGCATGGTGCGTTCGACCGTTGCCGTGATGCGATCACGCTGCCGCTCGTGCGAGCTTGCGTGGAACGTGGCCAGCCCTTCTTCGGAATTTGTCGTGGCTTTCAGGAAGTGAACGTGGCCATGGGCGGCACGCTTTATCCGGAAATCCGCGATCTGCCCGGGCGCATGAACCACCGGATGCCGCCAGACGGCACCTTGGAAGAGAAGTTTGCCCTGCGCCACAGCGTGGCCTTCGAGAAGGGCGGGGTGTTCCACCGCGTTCTCGGTGCGGAAGAAGTCATGACCAACACTTTGCACGGTCAGGGGATCAAGACCCCCGGTGCCCGTATCGTAGTTGATGGCGTAGCACCTGACGGAACGCCCGAAGCGATTTACGTCAAGGATGCGCAAGGGTTTACTCTGTCGGTTCAGTGGCACCCCGAATGGGACGCTGCGAACGATCCAGTCTCGCGCCCCTTGTTTGCCGCTTTCGGTGAAGCGGTGAAAGCATGGGCGGATCGCGGGCAGAACCTCAAGAAAAGCGCTTAAGCCGCTGCGAGAACACGCGTTTCGTAACCGCGCAGGCATATCCGGGCGGTGTCGCCGTAGCTGTTCGGATCGCTGCGCAGGCTCGGAAACAGAGAGAACAGGTCTTCCCTTGAAGCGTCAGAAAGCGTGTTGAGCCCTAGAGCGCCCGGGTGGAAGCTCTCGGTCGGCGCGTTTTCCGCGAACACGATTTCATGGCGATCCAGCAGGATATGGAAGTAGCCCACGATATCCTGCTCGACGGGGCAGATGTCTTTTCCGTCGACCATATGCTTGGCCGGGAGAAGAACTTCGCGATCTCCGAAAAGGAGCGACGCTTTGGGCGAGATATGCAGCATCCGGTGCTGCGGCGAGACGAGAAGTTCGCGATCATTGTTCACAGTGCCCGGTGCGAAACGGATGGGCGCATGCACGCCGTGCCCGCGCACTGTTTTCGAGCCGATCCAGCGAATAGGCTGGGGGCCGCTATCGCGTGTGAGAACCAAGTCTCCTGCCTTGAGGGTCTGCGCCGGGCGCGGCCCGTGCGGTGTTAAAATGCGGGTGCCCGCAGTGAAGCAAACCACAACGCTTTCGATATGCGAGAAGTTGACCACTGTTCCATCTGCAAAGGTCGCATAACCCGCAAGGTCATTCGGGGTTGTGTCGGTGTAGGTCACATCCTCCCAGTCGATCAGGCCTTGGAAATCAATGCGGTCCCCGACCGTTTCATTGGTTTCGCCGCCATTGATGGTGATCGCAGTTCCATTGAGTTGAGCAATATCGAAAACATATAGATCGTCTCCGAGTTCACCGTCAGCGACATCTCCTCCGCCAAGGTGGATGGTGTCGTTGCCATCCCCGCCAAAGAGGAAGTCCACGCCGGCGCCGCCCCAGATGTCGTCATTGCCGCCGCCTCCAAGGATCGTATCGGAGCCATCGCCCCCGAAGAGCGTATCCTGATCAAGGCCACCATCCATATAATCCGCGCCGGTGCCGCCGAGGACGCTGTCGTTTCCGGCCCCGCCCAAGAGCGTGTCGTTGCCGTCGCCACCATCGAGCGTATCGGCCCCGTCACCGCCCAAGAGGCTGTCGTTTCCAAGCCCGCCGATGAGGCTGTCATTGCCAATGTCGCCATCGATCGTGTCATTGTCGGCGCCACCATCGAGCGTGTCGGCACCGGTGCCACCCAGAAGGCTGTCGTTTCCGGTGCCGCCAGAAAGGCTGTCATTGCCGTTGCCGCCGTCCAAAGTGTCCAAACCCGCCCCGCCAAGCAGCGTGTCTGCGTCATCACCGCCCGAGAGGTTGTCGTTGCCGTTGCCGCCGTCGAGCGTATCCGATCCGATACCACCGATCAGAACGTCATTGCCGTCGCCACCCACGAGGCTGTCATTGCCCGTGCCGCCATCCAGCGTGTCGTTGCCAGCTTCCCCCAATAGCGTGTCGAAGCCGTCGCCGCCAAGCAAGCTATCATTGCCCGCCACGGGAGGAACGCTTTGGTCGTGGATGTCCGTTACCCAAACTGCGTGAGTATTGCCGCTCTGCGCGTTGACATAGTCGATCACGATCCGGCTGATGGGGCCGGTGATGTTGACCAGCATCGAGCCACCCGGATCTGCAGGGCTCTCGCCCGCATTGCCGGCTGTAACTGTATTGCCAGACAGGGTATCGCCAGCGCCCGGTGTTATGCTGACGGCCACGGCATTGCCGGCGCTGTCAAACGCCGTGACCGTTACACGGTCGCGGTGGTTGTTCAGACCAAAGTCAACGTCGTTGATCCGGAAAGTGACGTTCTGAACAGCATCCTGGTATTCGGAGCCGGGTGTTGCCTTGAAGTCGATCGTGGTTCGCGAGGTGTTGAGGTCGCCTTGGCCAAACAGATAAAGCGACGAGCTGTTGGACATTGGGCCGCCGCCCGTATACTGCGTGTCGGTTGTTTCAACTTGAAACAGGGGATTGTTATTCCCGGTCGAAGTGAAGCTGACTTGCGCCTCGACTTGGCCTGTCACCTGCTTGAAACCAGCAGAAATGTTTGCGCCGTCAACACCCTGCGCGGCCCAGCTGATATGTTCCGAGGTGGCTGCCAGGGTGCTGCCGCTGTCGCCTACGACATAGTCATTCCCGGCCCCCGCCGTGATCGTATCTGACCCACCGCCACCATATATTGTATCGTTGCCAGACGACGCGTCGACGCTGTCATTGCCGTTTCCGGCCCGGATCGAGTCATTCCCGGTGGTTACTTGGTCGCCGTCCTGATCGGTATAGGTCGTGGTGATAACGTCGTTTCCATCCGTGCCGGTTACCTGGCCGTCTGAAAGGAAGAAGCTTGGGGCAGATGTGACATTGGACCATGTCAGGGTCGAAACAAGACCGTACTGCGGAACGAAATACACAAACCCGTCCGTTCCGAGGAAATAGGTGCCGGGCTCTGCGGTGTTGGTATAGGTCGTGCCATTCCACGTGCCGGACCAGATCCAGTTGCCCGCTCCTATGGTTTGCGCCGTTGTGAACGTCACAGCTGCGCCGGAAATCGCATCGCCTGCGTCCAGCGCATTGTTCCCAAGACCTACTCGATAACCCGTTGGCATTTTCTTGCCTCGCCGTCCGTCTGGGGCCGAAGCCCGTTGCTCGATCACCGCCTCTTTCGGGCGATTGTTTCGATAACTCGTACAGATGGGTTGGGGCGGTAATGGGTCGGGTTTATGTCAAATTCCAGATCAATTTGGACAAAATACAGACCAAAGTTATCGAACCGGGAGCGGAATGTAGGCCTCAAGCTTATGATTTAAATAATAAAAGACCCTCCAAGGGATGGAGGGCTGAAAAAGGTGCATTGGCCGAAGAACCGCTTTCAGGTGACTTTTGATCGTTTCTGGAAACGGGGGTTATCCCACAGCGCACCGCGCATGACTTCGGCGATAATCGCAATGGCTTCGTCTACATCATCCTCGTCAATGAAGAGCGGAGTGAAGCCGAAACGCATGATGTCCGGTGCACGGAAATCGCCAACCACGCCGTTCTCTATCAGCGCTTGCATGGCCGCATAGCCATGCTCGAAGCGGAACGAAACCTGCGAACCGCGCTTCTCGTGGTCCCTTGGCGTGGCGAGCGTCAGCATTTCGCATTGGGCTTCGATTCCCGCGATGAAGCGATCGCCGAGTTCCAAGGATTTCGCGCGCACATCGGTCATCGAAACCAGATCCCAGATATCCAGCGCCGCATCTAGTGCTGCGAAGGCGAGGATAGGTGGCGTTCCAACTCGCATCCGGTCAATGCCAGACGCTGGCCGATAGTCCAGATCGAACGCAAACGGTGCGGTATGCCCAAGCCAACCCGAAAGGGCGGGGCGGGCGTGATCGATGTGCTCCGGAGCAACGTAGATAAACGCAGGCGCACCAGGCCCGCCGTTCAGATACTTATAGGTGCAGCCAACGCGCTTTGGCTGTTAACGCAGTCATGTCGTGTCTGCGGCCAGTTCGGTAGTCGATCTCTGTCAGCATCAAAACCGCGACATCCTCCGAAATCGCGGCTTCGACTTCCTCGGGTTTAACGACCTTCAATTCGTGGCCTTTGCCAAGCGAATTGATAAGCCCCTGCGCCATGTAGAGGTCAGAGGGGAAATTGCCGCTGTCAGACAGGATAACGCGGCGATCCGGGCGAAGCTCAAGCGCCGATGCCAGTGCTTGGTAAACCTTGAGAGAAAGCGTGTCCCCCATAACGACATGGTTCTCCGGCGCGCCGATCAGCTTGGCGATCCGGTTGCCGATCCGTGTTGGCGCGTCGATCCATCCGGCCCTGTTCCAGCC
>RFUP01000350.1 GCA_009922885.1 Paracoccaceae bacterium | reverse complement strand
GCCGAAGGCGGCCGCGACTGCATAACGAAAAAAGCCCCGGTCGATTGACCGGGGCTTTTCATTTGAGTGCGGCGCCTCAGGAGTTGCGCGTGCCGTAGAAGCGATGCGCGTCGGCGGCGGCGCGCCGGATCGCGTTCGATTTGTGGACGGTTTCCATATATTCGGCTTCGGGATCGCTGTCGTAGACCACGCCGCCGCCTGCCTGAATGTAGAGTTTTTCGTCTTTCACAAGCGCCGTGCGCAGCGCGATGCACATGTCCATGTCGCCATTGGCACTGAAATAGCCCACACCGCCGCCATAGACGCCGCGCTTTTCCGGCTCCAACTCGTCGATGATTTCCATGGCGCGCACTTTGGGCGCACCGGAAACGGTGCCTGCGGGAAGGCCTGCGAGGAGCGCCGAGAGTGCGTCTTGGTCTTCGGCCAGTTCGCCCACCACGTTCGAGACGATATGCATGACGTGGCTGTAACGCTCGACGATGAACTTCTCGGTGGGGTGGACGGTGCCGATCTTGGCCACGCGGCCCACATCGTTACGGCCGAGATCCAAGAGCATCAGGTGCTCGGCCAGTTCCTTCTTGTCGGCCATCAGATCAAGTTCGTTGGCCTTGTCCTGTTCGGGCGTTGCGCCGCGCGGGCGGGTGCCGGCAATCGGGCGAATGGTGACTTCGCGACCGAAGACGCGCACAAGGATTTCCGGGCTTGCGCCGATCACCTGGAAGCCGCCGAAGTTGAAATAGAACATGAAGGGCGAGGGGTTGGTGCGGCGGAGCGAGCGGTAGAGCGTGAAGGGGGGCAGGGGGAAATCCTGCGTCCAACGCTGCGAGGGCACGACTTGGAAGATGTCGCCTGCGCGGATGTACTCTTTCGCCTTCTCGACGACGGCGTGATAGCCCTCGCGGGTGAAGTTCGACACGGGCGGCGAGATTTCGCGCGCATCGCCCAGATCGCGGCGGGCTTCGGGCAGGGCCCGTTCGAGATCGCGCACGGCATCCATCACGCGTTCAGCGGCTTGGGCATAGGCGGCGCGGGCGTTCTGGCCATCGGTGGCCCATGCGGGCGACACGACAGTCACTTCACCCTTCACCCCGTCCAGCACGGCAATCACGGTGGGGCGCATCATCACCGCATCCGGCAGGCCCAAGGGATCGGGGTTGATGTTTGGCAGATGCTCGACGAGGCGGATCGTGTCGTAGCCGAGGTAGCCGAAGAGGCCAGCCGAAGCGGCGGGAAGGCCATCGGGCAGGTCGATCCGGCTTTCCGCGATGAGCGCGCGCAGGGTTTCGAGCGGGTGGCCGCTTTGAGCCTCCCAAGCCTCGGGATCGAAGCGGGCGGAGCGGTTGATGCGGCTTGTCTCACCGTGGCATTGCCAGATGAGATCGGGCTTCATGCCGATGATCGAATAGCGCCCGCGCACTTCGCCGCCTGTCACCGACTCGAGCATGAAGGCATCCTTGGCGGCACCAGTCATCTTGAGCATCAGCGAAACGGGCGTGTCGAGATCGGCGGCGAGCCGCATGTAAACGACTTGGTTCTTGCCCTCCGCATGGGCTGCGGCGAAGGCGTCGAAGCTGGGGGTCATTTCCATCAGAGCAGGCCGTTACTGAAGGTTCGCATGCACCCCGGCTTCGGTGTTGGTGGAGAGGCCGAGGGCTTCGAAGGTGCTGCCTTCGAGGAGCTTCGGCACTTGGGCCTCGGCGAAGGCGCGCAGAGTGTCTTCGGTGCGCTTGTTTTCCCAAGCGGCCTGCACGCGCTCCTCGACTTCGAGGTAATCCATCTGGCGGGCAGCGATTTCTTCTTCGAGGCGCAGCGCGAAAATGCCGCCATCGTCGAGTTGGAGCACTTTGGGGTAATCGCTCGCGGCGACAGCGCGGGCGGCATCGTTGAAGGCCGGATAGCCTGCGATGGCTTCGCTTTCGTCTTCGAACCAGTCGATGGTGCCGAGTTGCATATCGGTTTCAGCGGCGATTTCTTCGAGGGTCGCACCACCTGCAAGGAGGTCGTCGATGCCTTGGAGGTCGCCGTCGATCTGGCGGCGGGCGCGGTCGAGGCCGAGCTCTTCACGCAGTTCGGCTTTGGCTTCCTCGAAGGGCACGTTTTCCGCGTTGAGGACACCGTTCATGCGGAAGAGGGCCGGGCCGATGGGGGTGCCGAAGGGGCCGACGATCTGGCCTGCCTCGGCGTTGAAGATCGCGTCGGCGGCGCTGCCGACAGCGGCGCGGTTCACATCGCCCATGTCGATGTCGTCGAGGGTGAGGCCGCGTTCCTGAACGAGGGCGTCGAAGGTGGTTTCTCCGGCTTCGATCTTGGCTTTCGCGGCTTCGGCGTCGGCTTCGGTCGGGAAGGAGAAACGCTCGACGAGGCGGCGTTCGGGCTTCTGGTAGTCGGCGATGCGTTCGTCGTAGAGCGCCTTCAGGGCTGCCTCATCCACCTCGACCTGATCCACGATCATTTCGGGCGTCAGCCAGACATAGGTAATGCGCTTCTTGGCCGGGGCCATGAAGCGGTCGCGGTTGCCTTCAAAAAAGGCCATCAGATCGGCGGGCGTGGCTTCGGGCAGGGTTTCGGGAAGGTCCGAGGGCGAGATGCGCGCGTAGACGAAGCTTTTGCGGGCGCCTGCGAAATTCACCAGAAGATCGGTGTAGGCGCCGGGCATCTCGATGCCGGAGGCGATAGCGGCTTGCAGGAGCGAGCGGGCGGCATCGGCGCGGGTTCGGGTTTCGAATTCGGCCTCGCTCCAGCCGTTGCGATCCAGCGTGAAGCGGTAGGCTTCGCGGTCGAACTTGCCGTCGATGCCTTTGAAGGCGGGGATGGAGGTGATTTCGCGGGCGAGGTTTTCATCACCGATGGAAAGGCCTGCCAAGCGGGTTTCGTGATCGAGCGCGGCTTGGCCGACGAGGCGGGAGAGCG
>RFUP01000349.1 GCA_009922885.1 Paracoccaceae bacterium | reverse complement strand
CCGCTTGGTGGCCGAAGACGCTGAACCTCGACATCCTTCACCAGCACGACACCAAGGGGAACCCGCTGAAAGGGTTCAACTATCGGGAAGAAGTGAAGTCGCTCGACTTTGAAGGGCTGAAGGCCGATCTGAAGGCGCTTCTGAAAGACAGCCAGGACTGGTGGCCGGCGGATTGGGGCCATTACGGCGGCCTGATGATCCGCATGACGTGGCACGCGGCAGGCACCTACCGTTTGGCGGATGGCCGCGGTGGCGCATCGACCGGCAACCACCGTTTCGCGCCGCTCAACTCGTGGCCGGATAACGCCAACCTCGACAAGGCGCGCCGCCTCCTGTGGCCGATCAAGAAGAAGTACGGCAACAAGCTGTCTTGGGCGGACCTGATGGCGCTCGCAGGCACGATTGCCTACGAGGATATGGGCCTCAAGACCTTCGGCTTTGCCTTTGGCCGGGAAGACATCTGGGCGCCCGAGAAGGATGTGTATTGGGGTTCGGAAAACGAATGGCTGGCGCCCTCGGAGAACCGCTACGAGAACCTGCAGGATCCCTCGACGCTGGAAAACCCGCTCGCGGCGGTGCACATGGGCCTTATCTATGTGAATCCCGAAGGTGTGAACGGCCAGCCCGATCCGGCGCGCACGGCGCTGCATGTGCGTGAAACCTTCGCGCGAATGGCGATGAACGACGAGGAAACCGCTGCGCTCACCATCGGTGGCCACACGGTTGGTAAGGCGCACGGGAACGGCAATGCCGGAAACCTCGGCCCGGCACCGGAAGGCGCGGATATCGCGGAAGCGGGCACGGGTTGGAATAACCATGTGAGCCGTGGTGTGGGCCGTGACACGGTGACTTCGGGGATCGAAGGCGCGTGGACTGCCAACCCTACCAAGTGGGACATGGGCTATTTCGAGATGCTCTTCGGCTACGAGTGGGAACTCAAGAAGTCGCCCGCCGGGGCGAACCAGTGGATGCCGATCGACATCAAGCCCGAGCACATGGTGCCGGACGTGGAAGATCCCTCGAAGAAGACCCTGCCGATCATGACTGATGCGGATATGGCGATGAAGGTGGACCCGATCTACCGCGCCATCTGCGAGAAGTTCATGGCCGATCCGAAGTCCTTCGACGATGCGTTCGCCCGCGCCTGGTTCAAACTGACCCACCGCGATATGGGCCCGAAAGAGCGCTACATCGGCCCGTGGGCACCGCAGGAAGAGCTGATCTGGCAAGATCCGGTTCCGGCGGGCAATGCCTCTTACGACGTGGCGGCGATGAAGGCGGCGATTGCGAAGGCGGGCCTTTCGACGGCTGATCTGGTGGCGACCGCTTGGGACAGTGCGCGGACCTTCCGTGGCTCTGACATGCGCGGTGGTGCCAATGGCGCGCGTATCCGCTTGGCACCGCAGAAGGACTGGGAAGGCAACGAGCCTGCCCGCCTCGCCAAGGTTCTGGCCGCGCTGGAGCCGATTGCGAAAGCGCATGGCGCATCGGTGGCTGATGCCATCGTTCTGGCTGGTAACGTGGGTGTGGAACAGGCCGCAAAGGCCGCTGGTTTCGACGTGGAAGTGCCCTTCGCACCGGGCCGTGGCGATGCGACTGCCGAACAGACCGACGCGGCCTCTTTCGCGCCGCTGGAGCCGCTCGCAGACGGTTTCCGCAATTGGCAGAAGAAGGATTACGCTTCGGAGCCGGAAGAACTGCTTCTGGACCGTGCGCAGTTGATGGGCCTCACGGCACCGGAAATGACCTGCCTTCTGGGCGGTATGCGCGCGATGGGCACCAACCACGGCGGCACCAAACATGGCGTGTTCACCGACCGTGCAGGCGCTCTGACCACCGACTTCTTCGTGGGCCTCACCGATATGGCCTATAAGTGGGTGCCGAAGGGCCGGAACCTCTACGAGCTGCAGGATCGCAAGACCGGCGCTGCGAAGTGGACCGCGACGCGTGCAGACCTCGTATTCGGGTCGAACTCGATCCTGCGCGCCTATGCGGAAGTCTACGCGCAAGACGATAACGCCGGGAAGTTCGTGCAGGACTTCGTGGCGGCCTGGGTGAAAGTGATGAACGCGGATCGCTACGATCTGCAGGGCTGATCTTTCAGAAAGCCGATAGGGAAGGGCGCTTCGCAAGAGGCGCCCTTTTCATTTGGGAGGTTAGAACCGCCAGGTGATCGCGCAGCCCGCGCCCGTGGCCCAGACATCGCCGCCATCCACCACGCCGCCGAATTGCGAATCCGCCACTTCCTTCATCACGCCGAAGGCCAGCGAGGCCCCGCAAGCCTGAGCAAACGAGCCGCCCTCATAGCGCACATATTCCGCAACCATCGCACCCGCGATGAAATGCGCGGTCTTGTCGGGGCCACCGCAGGCTGTGAGGCTGAGAACCGCTCCCAGAAAGGCAAGGATAGAACCGAGACGACGCATGAACGCTCCACAACGAAAAGCGCACGCGTTCTGCGGCTGATGCCCTGATCCTACCGGAGTGGCTGCCCGATCCCAAGTCGAATGCTAACGGAAGGTTAACGGCTCAATGCCCGACCGTGACGGTCTGCTTCACGGCACCGGTCATGCGGTCGTAAACGAGGATCTCACCCGTTTTCGTAACAACCGCATAAAACCCCTGGCCCACAGTGATCGCCTCGACCTCTTGGCCTTCCGGCAGCACGATATTTTCCGGCAAGGGCAGGGCGGTGTCCCTTAGGCGGGTGACAAGCAGGAAGATGATCACTAGAACGCCCACGATCATCACGCCGGTCAGGACCAGCACAAGCCCCTTGAGGAGTTTGAGGCTGGGCGGCAGAGCCTCTTCGGGAGCGTCCATCATGCGCGCAGACCTTCTTTGCTTCACCATCGCGGCCGACCCGCCGCCGCGCCTTGATAAGGCGCTTTCCCGCGATGTGCCAGCATC
>RFUP01000348.1 GCA_009922885.1 Paracoccaceae bacterium | reverse complement strand
TCGGCCTCGAATTCTTCCCGATCGACGCCCCCCTCTACCATCCCGACGCCCGCGCATGGGAAGTCACCCGCAACGGCCAGCACATCGCTGTGTTTATCGGTGACTATTTCGCCCGTGGTTCCAAACGCTCCGGCGCATGGTGCTCGGCGCTCCGCTCGCAAGCCAAATTCCCCGAAGTCGAAGCCCCCGTCGTCATCAACGTCTGCAACTTCGCCAAGGGCGATCCGGCGCTGCTTTCGTATGACGACGCCCGCACGCTCTTCCACGAATTCGGCCACGCGCTCCACCAGATGCTCTCGGACGTGACCTATTCTTCGATCTCCGGCACCTCCGTGGCCCGCGATTTCGTCGAACTGCCCTCGCAGCTTTACGAACACTGGCTCGAAGTGCCCGAGGTTCTGGCCGAATTCGCCACCCATGCCGAAACCGGCGAAGCCATGCCGCAAGCCATGCTCGAAAAAGTCCTCGGGGCCGCCAATTTCGACCAAGGCTTCCAGACCGTCGAATTCGTGGCCTCCGCGCTCGTCGATCTCGCCTTCCACGACGGCGCCGCCCCCGCCGATCCGATGCAGAAACAGGCCGAAGTGCTCGAAGCCATCGGCATGCCGCATGAAATCGCGATGCGCCACGCCACGCCGCATTTCGCCCATGTCTTCTCCGGCGACGGCTATTCCTCGGGCTATTACAGCTACATGTGGTCCGAAGTGATGGATGCCGATGCTTTCGCGGCCTTCGAAGAGAAGGGCGATGCCTTCCACCCGGAAACCGCTCGCGCGCTTGAGGCCCATATCCTCTCGCGCGGTGGATCGGTGGATGCCGCCGCGCTTTACGAGCGTTTCCGTGGCCGCCTGCCGGGGGTCGAAGCGCTCCTCAAAGGCCGTGGCCTCCTGGATGCGGCCTGAAAACCTGCAAGGCGCGGCCTCCCGTCGCGCCTCATCCCGCCCCAAAGCCTTGAGCCTTGACCGCTCCGGCGCTAGGTGAGGACAACACAGTCTTTGGGGGCCGCCATGCCACAATTCCTTTCCGCCACCGACCCCGATTTCGAAGCCCGCTTCGCCGCACTTCTGGCGATGAAACGCGAAGACAGCCCCGATGTGGATGCGGTTGTCGCGGGCATCATCGCTGATGTCCGCGCCCGCGGTGATCAGGCGGTGATCGAGCTCACTGCCAAATTCGACCGCCAAAGCCTCACGCCCGCAACCCTTCGCTTCTCCGAGGCCGAGATCGACGCCGCCATCGCCACGGTTTCAGCCGAAGATCGCGCCGCCCTCGAACTCGCCGCCGACCGCATCCGCGCCTACCACCTCCGCCAGAAACCCGAAGACGCCCAATGGCAAGATGCCTCCGGTGCCACCTTGGGCTGGCGCTGGACGCCCGTCTCCGCCGCAGGCCTCTATGTGCCGGGTGGCCTCGCCGCCTATCCTTCGTCGGTGCTGATGAACGCGATCCCCGCGAAAGTCGCAGGCGTCGAACGCCTCGCCGTCACCGTTCCCACGCCGGACGGCAAATTCAACGCCCTCGTGCTCCTCGCTTGCCGCATCGCAGGCGTCGATGAAATCTACCGCATCGGCGGCGCGCAAGCGATTGCCGCTCTCGCTTACGGCACCGATACCATCGCCCCCGTCGACAAGATCACCGGCCCCGGCAACGCCTTCGTCGCCGCCGCCAAACGCCGCGTCTTCGGCAAAGTCGGCATCGACATGATCGCAGGCCCCTCCGAAATCCTCGTCATCGCCGACGAAGCCAACGACCCCGACTGGATCGCGCTTGATCTCATGAGCCAAGCCGAACACGATGAAAGCGCCCAAGCGCTCCTCATCACCACATCGGAAAGCTTCGGCCAGAAGGTTGCCGCCGCCGTCGACAAACGCCTCGAAACCCTCGAACGCCGCGCCATCGCCGCTGCCAGCTGGCGCGATTTCGGGGCTGTCATCACCGTGCCCGATCTCGATACCGCCGCCACGCTGGCCAATCGCATCGCCGCCGAACACCTCGAGCTTTGCGTCCCAGATCCCGAAGCGCTCGCTGCCAAAATCCCCCACGCAGGCGCGATCTTCCTCGGCGCCTTCACCCCCGAAGCCATCGGCGACTATGTCGGCGGCCCGAACCACGTCCTCCCCACCGCCCGCTCCGCCCGCTTCTCCTCGGGCCTCTCGGTGATGGATTTTGTCAAACGCACCACCATGGCGAAAATGACCCCCGACGCGCTCCGCGCCATCGGCCCCGCCGCCGAAACGCTCGCGAAAGCCGAAAGCCTCGAAGCCCACGGCCTCTCCGTCCGCGCCCGCCTCGACGCGCTCAACCGGTGACCAAAGGCGCGCGCCCCCCACGCGCGCCCCTCTTTCTCTTTTCCAAATATCCATTCTCCCGGCCCGCCAGAAGGCACCGCGAAACGGGGTCTTGGCACCATCGCCACATTGATTTGGCCCGCCCTTTCGGGTAGGGGCGAAGGTAACGAGCGAATGGAATCCCCATGTCCCACATCTGCCATATCGAACTGGACGACAGCGCCCTGCCGCCGCCCACGCCCGAAATCGAACAGGAACGCCGCGTCGCCATGTTCGACCTGATCGAGGAGAACTCCTTCGATCTCCCCAAACGGGATGACCGCGTCACCCCCCCCGGCCCCTATAACCTCGGCCTCGCCATCCGCGACAAGCGCCTCGTCTTCGACGTCACCACCGAGAAAAACGAGAAAGCCGCCGAATTCCACCTCTCCCTTTCCCCCTTCCGCCAAGTCGTGAAAGACTACTGGGCGATCTGCGAAAGCTACTACGACGCGGTGAAAAACCTGCCCCCGTCGCAGATCGAAACCATCGACATGGCCCGCCGTGGCATCCACAACGAAGGCGCCCGCGTCCTGCAAGAACGCCTCGAAGGCAAGGCCCTGATCGACACCGACACCGCCCGCCGCCT
>RFUP01000347.1 GCA_009922885.1 Paracoccaceae bacterium | reverse complement strand
AGAAGGCCGTGATCTGCATCCGTGAAGCCTCGCTCGGCCCGAACTTCGGGATGAAGGGTGGCGCGGCTGGTGGCGGCATGGCGCAGGTGGTGCCGATGGAGGAAATGAACCTCCATTTCACTGGCGACTTCCACGCGATCACTTCGGCGCACAACCTGTTGTCGGCGATGATCGACAACCACATCTACTGGGGCAACACGCTGGAGATCGACGAGCGCCGTGTGGTGTGGCGCCGGGTGATGGACATGAACGACCGCGCGCTGCGCGATATCGTGACCTCGCTGGGTGGTGTTTCCAACGGCTTCCCGCGCCAGACCGGTTTCGACATCACGGTGGCGTCGGAAGTGATGGCGATCCTCTGCCTCTCGAAGGATCTGAAGGACCTCCAGAAGCGTTTGGGCGACATCGTGGTGGCGTATCGCCGCGACAAGACGCCGATCTACTGCCGCGATATTAAAGCGGACGGTGCGATGACGGTTCTCCTGAAAGACGCGATGCAGCCGAATCTGGTGCAGACGCTCGAAAACAACCCAGCCTTCGTGCATGGCGGCCCGTTTGCCAACATCGCGCATGGCTGCAACTCGGTGATCGCAACGCAGACGGCGCTGAAGCTTGGCGAATACGTGGTGACCGAAGCGGGCTTCGGTGCGGACCTCGGCGCTGAAAAGTTCTTTGATATCAAGTGCCGTAAGGCGGGTCTCAAGCCTGCTGCCGCTGTGATCGTAGCCACTGTGCGCGCGATGAAGATGAACGGTGGTGTGGCGAAAGCCGACCTCGGTGCGGAAAACGTGGATGCCGTGCAGAAGGGTTGCCCGAACCTCGGTCGCCACATTGCGAACGTGAAATCCTTCGGGGTTCCGGTGGTTGTGGCTATTAACCATTTCTACTCGGATACCGATGCGGAAGTGCAGGCTGTTAAGGATTACGTGGCCCAGCAGGGTGCGGAAGCGATCCTCTGCAAGCACTGGGCGCATGGTTCGGCCGGGATCGAGGATCTGGCGCATAAAGTGGTGCAACTGGCGGAATCCGGTTCGGCCAACTTCGCCCCGATCTACCCCGACGAAATGTCGCTCTTCCAGAAAATCGAGACTGTCGCGAAGCGCATCTACCATGCGGACGAAGTGCTCGCGGACAAGTCGATCCGCGATCAACTGAAGGCATGGGAAGCGGCTGGTTACGGTAACCTCCCGGTTTGTATGGCAAAAACCCAATACAGCTTCTCGACCGACCCGAACCTGCGTGGCGCGCCGACCGGTCACTCGGTGCCTGTGCGCGAGGTTCGCTTGTCGGCGGGGGCAGGGTTCATTGTTGTGATCTGCGGTGAGATCATGACGATGCCCGGCCTGCCCAAAGTGCCTTCGGCCGAGGTGATCCGCCTCAATGAAGAGGGCTTCGTCGAGGGTCTGTTCTAAGGCTTGTGAGACAGGGGCGGCGCTGGCGGGAAGCTGGCGCCGCTTTCCATTCGTTAACGCCCGGCGGGCATTTCCGAAGCGTATGGATTGCGTATGGCATGTGTATGGCTTGCGTCATGACGTTGGCCGGATGCCCAAAGTTCTTAACGCGCCTCGCCAACCTGTGGAGATTTGCATGGCAGCGACCATCATCGACGGCAAGGCGATTGCTCTGAAGATGCATCAGGAGACCGCCGAGACGGCGGCGAAGCTGGCCGAAGAAGGCTGGGCGCCGCGCCTCGTTTCGGTTTCGGTGGGCGATACGGCGGCGGCGGAACTTTATGTGCGCAACCAGCAGCGGCAGGCAGAAGCCTCGGGCGTGACGTTCGAGGCGCGGAGCTATCCGGCCGAGATTTCCATGGAGCAGCTTGTGGGCGTGCTGCACGGGTTGAATGCCGATCCGCGTGTGAACGGGATCATCATCCAGCGCCCCTTGCCTGCGCATATTCCGGTGAAGGCCTTGCAGAAGGCAGTGCACCCGTTGAAGGACGTGGAGGGGATGCACCCCGCCTCGATCGGCAACATCGTGTACAACGATCTGGCGCTTGGGCCTTGCACGGCCGTGGCGGCAGTGGAGATTTTGAAGACGCTGCCCTTGAAGCTGGAAGGGCTTGATGTGTGTGTGATCGGGCATTCGGAGATCGTGGGCAAGCCGATTGCCTTTCTTCTGATGGGCCTCGGCGCGACGGTAACGGTGTGCCATCACATGACGCGGCAAGTGGCGGTGCATAGCCGCGCGGCGGATGCGGTTTTCGTGGCGGTGGGCAAGCCGGGGCTGGTGACGGGCGCGATGCTGAAACCCGGTGCGGCGCTGATTGACATCGGGATCAACCGGGTTCAGACGGCAGAGGGTGCCCGCACAGTGGGCGACGCGGATTTCGAGAGCTGCGCCGAAGTGGCGGGCTGGATTACCCCTGTTCCGGGCGGGGTTGGCCCGGTGACAGTGGCGCAACTGATGAGAAATGCGGTTCTTGCAACGACGATGCAGCGGGACCATTACGCAGCGGCCTTCGGGGCAGCAGGCTAAGGAGACGGTATATGAGCGCGACGATCATTGACGGCAAGGCATTTGCGGCGAAAGTGCGGGGCCAGGTGGCCGAGCATGTAGCGCGGATCAAGGCGGATCATGGCCTGACCCCCGGCCTTGCCGTGGTGCTGGTGGGCGAAGATCCGGCGAGCCAAGTGTATGTGCGCTCGAAGGGCAAGCAGACGGTGGAAGTGGGGATGAACAGCTACGAGCACAAGCTCGATGCCGACACCTCGGAAGCCGACCTCTTGGCGCTGATCGACAGGCTGAACAACGATCCGGCGGTGCATGGCATTCTCGTGCAATTGCCGCTGCCGAAACATCTGAACGAAGATCTGGTGATCAACTCGATCAATCCGGCGAAGGATGTGGACGGGTTCCATATTTCCAACGTGGGCCTTCTGGCGACGGGGCAGAAATCCATGGTGCCCTGCACGCCG
>RFUP01000346.1 GCA_009922885.1 Paracoccaceae bacterium | reverse complement strand
TCTTCGGCGTTTTCGGCTTCGCCCAACTGGCGCTCCAGAGCGGGGATCGTGCCGTATTGCAGCTCGCCGGCCTTGGCGAAATTGCCTTCCCGCTTGGCGATCTCCAGATCGGCCCGCGCGCGGTCCAACTGCTCTTTCAACTCCCGCGCCGAAGCCAGCTTGTCGCGCTCGTTCTGCCATGCCGCCGTCATCGCCGCCGACTTCTGCTGCAACTCCGAAAGCTCGCGCTCCAGATTTTCCAACCGGTCTTGCGAGGCCGCATCGGTTTCCTTCTTCAGCGCCTCAGCTTCGATCTGAAGCTGCAGAATCTGACGGTCCAACGCATCCAGCTCTTCCGGCTTCGAATCCACTTCCATCCGCAAACGCGACGCCGCTTCGTCCACCAAATCGATAGCCTTATCCGGCAGGAAACGGTCGGTGATGTAACGGTTCGAAAGCGTCGCCGCCGCCACCAAGGCGCTATCCGAAATCCGCACCCCGTGGTGCAGCTCGTATTTCTCCTTGATGCCGCGCAGGATCGAGATCGTGTCCTCCACCGTCGGTTCTTCCACCATCACAGGCTGGAACCGACGCGCCAAGGCCGCGTCCTTCTCCACATACTTGCGGTATTCGTCGAGCGTCGTGGCACCCACACAATGCAACTCGCCCCGCGCCAGCGCTGGCTTGATGAGGTTCGCCGCGTCCATCGCACCATCGGTCTTGCCCGCACCCACAAGCGTGTGCATCTCGTCGATGAAGAGGATAATCTCGCCAGCCGCCGCTTCGATTTCCTTCAGGATCGCCTTCAAGCGCTCCTCGAACTCGCCGCGATACTTCGCCCCCGCAATCAGCGCGCCCATGTCGAGCGCCATCAGCGTCTTGTTACGCAGGCTTTCCGGAACGTCACCATTCACGATCCGCAAGGCCAAGCCTTCCGCGATCGCGGTCTTACCCACGCCCGGTTCCCCGATCAGCACGGGGTTATTCTTGGTCCGGCGCGACAGAACCTGCATCGAGCGGCGGATTTCCTCGTCGCGCCCGATGATCGGATCAATCTTCCCTTCGCGCGCCGCTTCCGTCAGATCGCGCGCATATTTCTTCAAGGCATCATAGCCATCCTCGGCCGAAGCCGAATCCGCCGTGCGCCCTTTGCGAATGTCGTTGATCGCGGCGTTCAGCCCCTGCGCTGTCACCTTGCCGGCATCCAGCGCGTCCTTGGCTTTCGACTTCACCATCGCGAGCGCCATCAGAATGCGCTCCACCGGCACAAAGCTGTCGCCCGCCTTCTTCGCCAGCGCTTCGGCCTCGGTCAGCACCTTCACCGTCACGCTATCAAGATATGTCTGCCCCGCGTCGCCCGAAACCTTCGGTTGCTTCTCGATCTCGCGGTCCACAGCCTCGCGTACGCGCGCTGCATCGCCCCCCGACTTGGTGATCAGGTTAGCCCCCAACCCCTCGGGGTCATCCATCAAAGCTTTCAGAACATGTTCAGGCACGAGGCGCTGATGGCCTTCGCGCATCGCGATAGTCTGGGCGGCCTGAACAAAACCGCGCGACCGCTCCGTGAACTTCGACAAGTCCATGGTTCTCTCCTTTCAATGGCACCCGGATTTTCAGCGCCCGCCATCGCAGCACGCCCCCTGACCGGGCCTCTCTTCGGATGTGGTCACCATCCGGCCAGCATTCAAGTGCCCGAATGTGAAAACGCCTACCCCAAAGCGCCAACCATCACCCCTCATGGCGATCTCCGACTCAAGACCAACCGGATAGGTTGAGCATCGTTCGCCCAAAGCTCAGGAGTGTCATCATGCATTTTTCTCCGCTAAACACCAATGACTCTTCCAAGGCCGTAATGGTCAGAGTGGAAAACATCGCTCCGTTCTTCCTGTCCACGGATTACGAAACCATCGGCACCACTGTTGTCCTTGGCGTTGAAAACAACAGCATGCTCTTCACCATCTCACTGCATCCCAAAGACGCGAGAACGCAGGCCGATCTCGAAAAGCTAGCTGTGTCTGATGCCGTCCGCCAACTTCAGCGACTCCCCGAGTTCCGCCGCGGCCGTCAAACCATCATTGTCGAACCCAAGCACCTTCCAGGAGCCTAAAGGGTACTCAGAAACACACCTTTGAAACAACTGACAGCCGATTGGGCCGAAGTTGCCCACAATCCGGATTGAGTCGCATCGAGCATTCTATATCTTCCCGCCCCAATGGGGACCGAATGAAATGGCTCGCAAGCCACACAGCGATAGAAAGCCGATTTGCGTAAAGGCAACATACTTAGGTTCTGCCATTTTGTCGGCAGACAGAGGGTTTCTGGTCGCTGACGTGATTTTCCAAGTGCGTTGGCTGACATGGGAAGTCCGAGCCGTTGTCCCGGCCCCTTTCCCAGTGCTTTCTCAGAACCTCCAGCGTCGCTTGGTCGAAAGCGGTTTCGAACGTCTCAAGCAGAAGCCAAAATTCGCACGTAGATTGGCAAACCTGCGCTTGGAGTGCGATTATTTCTTCTAGCATTGACGAGACGAGGTCCGACTGTCACAAGCGGGCCGTTTGTCATTTCGCCAAAGGAGCCCGCCATGACTGCCGATGATCGCCTAATCGTAGCCCTAGACGTTCCCAATGCACTCGCTGGCCTCCAACTCGCCGAAACGCTTGGCGACGCCGTGTCCTTCTACAAGATCGGCCTCGGCATGCTCACAGGCGGCGGCCTCGCCCTTGCAAACGAGCTCAAGCAAGAACACGGCAAGCGCGTTTTCCTCGACATGAAGCTCTTCGACATCGGTGCCACCGTCGAAGCCGCTGTTCGCGGTCTGGCACAGTATGATCTCGACTTCCTCACCGTGCACGGCGACCCCCATGTGGTGCGCGCCGCCAAAGAAGGCGCTGCAGGAAAACCGCTGAAAATTCTCGCGGTCACGATCCTCACGTCGCTTGATCGCGC
>RFUP01000345.1 GCA_009922885.1 Paracoccaceae bacterium | reverse complement strand
GAAAGATCCGATCCGCGCCAAGACGCGAGAGGCTCCCCGCAAGGCCAGATTGGCGCGCCAGACCTCGGGCCATCCGCCCAAAACCGTCACGCCGCCAACCCCGACGGAGACGTCACGAAACCCCGCCTCCTGCGCCTCTTCGGCCAAGGTGGTTTCAAGCCCGGGGGCAACGGAGAGGAAGATCTCGAAATCGCTCATAGGCCTGCCATATCCGCAGGAAAGCGAATTGGCTATATCCAAGCGCGGAGCCAAAGCAGGTATCTGGCGCGAACGGCATGCGGCGGCGTCTTGGCCGCTCTGCGCTTTTTCAGATCGCGAGCGCGGCTTTCCGCCCTGCATGAAACGCGTAGGCTGCTTGGCCCGGTGTGGCGGCATCGCCGATCAGGGAATAGCGTTGGCCCTCGGCCTCCAGTGCATCGGAAAGCTCGGTCACAGCGCGGTTGCCCAACGCCAAGACGAGGCTGTCAGCTTCGATCCGTGTTTCTGCGCCCGTCAACGCCGATAGGGCAGTTGCGCCGCCGTTGCCCCATCCGGTAAGCCCGTGTTCCGTGATGAACCGCACGCCCAGTTGTGCCAAGCGCTTGCGGAGCGGATAGTCTGCCGCAACACGCACAAGTTCGCGGCCCACCATGGCGTCGGGGGTGACAAGCGTCACTTCATGGCCGTCTTCCGCCAGTTTCCACGCCGTGCCACCACCGCGCCAGCCGCCCGTTTCATCGAGCACGATCACCCGTTTGCCCAACCGCGCCGCGCGCGACATCACATCTTCCACAGACCACACATTGCCACCGTCAATGCCGGGCAGGGCGGGCACATGGGGAAGCGCTTTCTGGAAGCCTTGGCCTTCAGGCAAGCTGCCCGTGGCAATGATGATCTCGTCCGCCCCGAAGCCCGGAATGTCTTCTGCTTCGACATAGGTGTTCAAGCGCAGGTCCACGCCGAGTTTCTGGAACTGGATTTCGTACCATGCCATCAAGTCGAGGATCTGGGCGCGGCGCGGCTGGAGGCCCGCAAGCCGGAACTGCCCGCCGATTTGCGCGCCAGCTTCCGCAAGGATCACCTTGTGCCCGCGTTCGGCAGCGGCGCGCGCCGCTTCCAATCCTGCGGGGCCTGCGCCCACCACCAGCACGGTTTTTGCGGCCTCGGTTTTGGCGAAGCGGTCTCCGCCCCATTCCCATTCGCGACCCACCGAAGGGTTCACCACGCAGGAAATCCAGTAATCCCGCCCTCTGCGCCCCCAGCACATCTGGTTGCAGGAGAGACAGCCGCGAATATCCTCGGGGCGGCCTTCCTGCGCTTTCCGCACGAGATGCGGGTCCGCGATCTGGCCGCGCACGATCGAGACCAGATCCGCCCCGCCCGATCCGATCACCTCATTGGCGTTGTCGGGTGTGCGAATGTGGCTTTCGGCGGTGATGAGGCAGTTCTTCACCACGCCCTTCAAAGTGCGCGACAGGTCCGCGCCCAGCTTCTCGCCATAGATGAAGGTGGGCATCAGCTTGTAGAAATCGAAATAGCCGCCCGAGCCGCAGGTCACGTAGTCCATCAGGTTGTCGCGGTCGTGGCGTTCGATGATCTCGGCCATGCTTTCGCGCTGGAGCGCGACTTCGACGTCATATTCATCGCTCACCGCAAGGCCGACTATGAAATCCTCTCCGCACACTTTGCGAATGCGCGCCATGGCTTCGCGGCTGAACCGCGTGCGGTTTTCCAGCGATCCGCCCCACTGGTCGGTTCGCTGGTTCGAGAAGGGGGTCCAGAACTGGTCGGGCAGGGCGTGATAGGCCGCCCAGAATTCCACGCCGTCAAAGCCTGCTTCCTTGCAACGCCGCGCGGCCTCTACATAGCCCTCCATGGTCTCGTAGATTTCCCGCTCGGTCATGGCATGCGAGCCGTCATTGTCGTGATAGCTCGGGCCGCCCGAAGGAGACCAGTTGGGATGGAACGAGAGATCGGCATCGCCATGCGCGCCGATGTGGTAAAGCTGCTGGAGGATCACCGCGCCTTCTTCGTGCACGGCATCGGTAATCTTGCGGAAATGCGGGATCACCTCGTCCGTCGAGTGGCGGAAGTTCCCGCGTGTGAGCACAGCCGCCGCATGCACAGGCATTGGCTCCATCACGATCATCCCCGCACCGCCCATCGCGCGCTCGCGGTAATAGGCGACGTGCTGGTCCCATGGCAGGCCATCGCGGCTCATATTGGTGGTATGGGCGCCGAACACCACGCGGTTGCGAAGGGTCTTGTGGCGCAGCTGCACCGGATTGAAGACATGCGGGAAGGCGGTCATGTGTGCCTCTTATTCTTGGCCCCAAGTGTCGCTCAGTTTGTAGCCCTGCGGCCACGGATCGGCAGGATCGAGCATGTGTTGATGCGTGCCTGTCACCCATGCTCGGCCTGAAATCTCGGGAAGGATCGCGCGGGTGTCGCCCACAAGGGCCTCGCCAACGATCCGGCCCGTGAACTCCGAGCCGATGATCGACGTAGCAACGAAACGTTCATGCGCCGCCATCTCGCCTTTCGCCGCCAGAACCGCCATCCGCGCCGAAACGCCCGTGCCTGTGGGCGAGCGATCCACCTTGCCGGGGCGGATCGCCACGGCGGAACCTGCCTTCAACGTATCGCCTTCACGGCTGATCGGCCCTGCGAAAAGGCAGAAGGAGATGTGCCGCCAATCGGGCAGGGTGGGGTGGTGAAAGCCTAGCTGCTCGGTTGCAGCATCGGAAATCCTCACGCCAAGCCGCGCGATGTCGCGCGCTTCCTGCGGGGCGATTTCGAACCCCAGAGCCGCCGCATCGACGATCACGAAACTATCGCCGCCGAAAGCTGTATCGACTGTGAGCGTGCCAAGACCTTCCACTTCGATCTTCGCCCCCAATCGAGCGGCGAAGGAGGGCAGGTTCTGCACATGGATGCGCTCGGCCTT
>RFUP01000344.1 GCA_009922885.1 Paracoccaceae bacterium | reverse complement strand
TGCACCCAGACTTTGGAAGCGTAGGACCCGGTGTTTACGTAAGCGTAGGCGCTGCGGCCGGGGTAGCTGGTTTGCGTCATGATTGCCTCGGGTCGGTCGGGCGGGTTTCAAGCGTGGCGGGGATGGCGCCGGGGCAGAGCGATGCTTTGGTGGCGGGGCCGTCGTGGGAAGGCTGGATCGCGCCGCCAAATTACACCGGGCTTCCAGTGCTTTACATGGCCGACCTCGGGCCGGAGGTTCAGGTACCGGAAGGCGCAGTGGTGACGCTGCGGTTCTATGGTGAGGTGGGGGCGCTGACGCTTTCCGAGACGGTTTCGGGCCGCGTGGAAGTGCCTGCGGCGAGCGATCTGGCGCATGAGTTTACCGTGACGCAGGCGGGCCGGATCGAGGTGATGGGCAAGAATGGCCGCAGTTGGGCCTTTGCGTTGGCACCGGATGCGAAGCCAGTGATCAACGCGACCGGGGCTGCGACGGCGAGCGCGGATGGGGTGATGAGCCTGCCTTTTGCCGCATCGGATGACTACGGCGTTGTGGCCGGGCAAGCGCGGATCGAGTTGGATCTGGCGGCGGTGGATCGCCGCTATGGCTTGGCACTGGAGCCGGAGCCGCGCGAGGCGGTTACGGTGGCGCTGCCGTTGCCGATTGCGGGAAGCCGCGCGGATTTCAAGGATACGCTGGTGGAGGATTTCAGCGAGCATCCTTGGGCGAACCTGCCGGTTCGGGTGACGTTGAGCGCGACGGATGCTTTGGAGCAGGTGGGCGAAAGCCCCGCTTTGGAGATGCCATTGCGGGCGCGGCGCTTCTTTGACCCGCTGGCGGGGGCGATTATCGAGATGCGGCGGGACCTTTTGTGGTCGCGACAGAACGCGCCACGGGTGGCGCAACTGTTGCGGGCGATCTCCCATCGCCCCGGTGAAGGCGTGTTCAAGCGTGAAACGGATTATCTGCGTTTGCGCGGGATCGTGCGGCGGCTTGAGGGCTATCAGGCTTATGGCCTCAGCGAAGAGCAGCGCGACGAGGTGGCGAAGGCCATGTGGGATTTCGCGATCGAGTTGGAAGAGGGCGATATCGATACGGCGCTGACACGGATGCGCGAAGCGCAGGAGCGGTTGAACGAGGCGATGAAGAACGGCGCCTCAGAGCAGGAAATCGCGCGGCTGATGCAGGAATTGCGTGATGCGACGGATGATTACCTGCGTCAGTTGGCCCAGCAGGCGCGGCGGGATGCGGAGAATAATCCCGATCAGGATATGGCGGAGAACAACCTCGCCGATCCGAATGCGATGCAGATGACCCAAAACGACCTTCAGAAGATGATGGACGAGATCCAAAAGCTGATGGAGGAGGGCCGGATGGCCGAAGCCCAGCAGGCATTGGAAGAGTTGCAGCGCATGATGGAGAATATGCGCGTGACCCAAGGCCAGAACGGGCAGGGGCCGCAAAGCCCCGGTGAGCAGGCGATGGAGGGTTTGGCCGACACGTTGCGCCAGCAGCAGGGGCTTTCGGATCAGGCGTTCCGTGATTTGCAGGAACAGTTCAACCCGGAAGCCAATCGGGGCGAGTCCCAAGGCAATGAGGGCCGGAATGGTGGGCAAGGCCGTGGGCAGAGCCATGAAGGGCAGGGCGCGGAAGGCCAAGAGCAAGGGCAAGGTGAGGGCCAGGCCGGGGAGCCGGGGCAAGAGGCCGGAGAGGATGCGCGGGGGTCGTTGACTGAGCGGCAGGAGGCCCTGCGGCGCGAGTTAAACCGCCAGCGCGGGAACCTGCCGGGCGCGGGCACCGAGGCGGGCGAGACGGCGCGGGAAGCCTTGGGGCGGGCCGAAGGGGCGATGGAAGGCGCGGAAGAGGCGTTGCGGCGCGATGATCTGGCGGAAGCCATTGATCGGCAGGCCGAAGCGATGGAGGCCTTGCGCGACGGTATCCGCAATTTGGGCCGTGCCATGGCCGAGGATCGCCAGCAGAACCGTGGGCAGACCGGCCAAGCGATGGGCCAGCCCGAGGGCCAGCAGCGCGATCCGCTGGGCCGCCGTTCGGGCGCGAATGGGCAGGCTACGGGCACGGATGACGCGTTGCTACAGGGCGAAGATGTGTATCGCCGCGCGCAGGAACTCTTGGACCAGATCCGCCGCCGCTCGGGCGAGGCGGAGCGGCCTGCGGAAGAGCTGGATTACCTGAAGCGCTTGTTGGAGCGGTTCTGAGGTATTGGCCTTTATTGGCCTGCGGCGATGCTATCGAGCCAGAGCAGCAGAGATTGCGCCTTGCCGTCGAGCCAGACGCGGAGGCCATCGACCCATTGCACGTAACCATCCAGATGGGGTTGGGCCGCGGGCAGGTTTTCGACGATCTGCGGGGCGTAGGCGTAGGTTCCGCCCATCCCGAGTGCGATGATTACGGCCGTTAAGAAGCCCGCGCGGCTGCCCGATTTTGCGGGGATCGCCGGGCCGTCGCCGCGCGGCGCTGCAGTGCGGCCGGGGGTGTCGTGATCGTCTGCCTCGGCGGGGCGGCGGTCGGTGCCGGCGCGGAGGGTGGAATTGATCTGGTCGATGTCGGGGAGAAGCTCGCGCCGCGAGGCGGACTGGGACACCGGTGCTGCGGGTGGTTCCTCGACGGGGGCGGCGACCAAACGGCCTCGCTTATCCTTGTTGAGCAAATCAGCCCTGCGAACCATTCTGGGACACCCCAGAATCAAGCGATAACGCCGGTGATCTTGGCGATCCAGAATCTGATGTGAGCCAATTGGTTCGAGATCGTGGTGGCTTCGATCTGATGCCTGAACAAGAGACATCCCCAGTGAATAAGTACCTCCCTCCCCGTGAGAAGCGTCATTTGATCGCTTCTGATCGATCGCAGTCCGAGTCTTCAACTGAACAGCAACCACCAGATGTGAATGGGTTTTGGGGTTGGGTTGATACCACTCTGGCGAAATTGGGTTAACGGAGGTC
>RFUP01000343.1 GCA_009922885.1 Paracoccaceae bacterium | reverse complement strand
GGGCGGCACCACAGCCGTTTTCGGTGTGGGTGGGCGGGCGCTCTATTTCTCGAAAGAAGTCATCCCTTACACCGGCAAAACCTACGCCGATGAAGCCGAAACGCCCGTATTCCATCACGTCGGCGTCTATGCCTACCGCCCTGCCGTCCTTGCGGCCTACACGGGCTGGAGCATGGGGCCACTGGAAACCCTTGAAGGCCTCGAACAGCTCCGTTTCCTCGAAAACGGTCGCAAGGTGCTCTGCGTCGAGGTCGATGCGAAAGGCCGCCAGTTCTGGGAGTTGAACAACCCCTCCGACGTGCCACGCATCGAGGCGATGATGGCCGAGATGGGCATGGCATGACCGAGGCGCGGCCGACGATCAGCGTTGTGATCGTCAGCCGCGGGCGGCCGCAGAGCCTGAGCCTATGCCTCCTTGGTGTGGCTCGGCTGGTCTATTCTCCCTATGAAATCATCGTGGTGGCAGATGCAGCAGGCCTTGCAGCGGCCCGCGCCTTGCCATTTGCTGATGCCCTGAAGCTCGTGCCTTGCGACGAACCGAATATCTCCCTTGCCCGCAACAGGGGCATTAGGGAAGCGGCCGGAGAAATCGTCGCCTTTATAGACGATGACGCCGTGCCGGAACCCATGTGGCTTGAACGCCTTCACGAGGCTTTCGCGCTTCCCGGCGTCAGCGCTGTGGGTGGGTTCGTGCGCGGGCGGAACGGCATTTCATGGCAATGGCGTGGGCGTTCAGTGGACTGCCAAGGGCAAGCGCATACTTTGGCCATAGAAGGCCTGCTCCCTGTCCTACCAGCAGTTCCCGAAAGGCATGCTGTTAAGACCGAAGGCACCAATATGGCTGTCCGGCGTTCGGTCTTGGCTAAGCTTGGCGGCTTCGATCCGGCGTTTCGGTTCTTCCTTGATGAAACAGATCTGAACTTCCGGCTAGCCGAACAGGGGCACCGAACCGCTCTCGCCCCCGCGGCCGAAGTGCACCATGCCTATGGGCCGTCAGACCTTCGGCGCGGCGATCGGGCCGTGCGCGATCTCTCTGCCGTCGGCCAGTCTTCAATGGTTTTTCTCCGACGCCATGCCAGCCCCGAAACCCATGCGGATCGCCTGAGTAAAATCCGCCTGGAACAAAACAAGCGGCTCCTGCAACAGATGGTGGACGGTCTGATCGAGCCGCGCGATGTGCGCCGCCTGCTCGGAACACTGGAACAGGGCTTTGAGGCGGGTCTCGCTATGGCATTGCCCCATTTGACACCCCTACCTCCGCCGGCATCTCCCTTCCTGCCGTTCCAATCCCTCACCACAGGCGAGCACCGCGTCATCTCCGGTCGTTACTGGCGCGTGCGCGCAATCCGTCGCGAGGCCGAAACCCTTGCGCAGGCAGGCCATGTCGTCTCGGTCTATGTCTTTTCCCGGACCTTCCTCTTCCACAGCCTACGCTTCAAGAAGCCCGGCATCTGGTGGCAACGCGGTGGATTGTGGGGGCGTTCGGAGCGACGGCTCTCGCTCCGTCAATTCAACTTTTTCGCGAAACGCGTCCAAATCGAATGCCAAAGAGTGGCGTCAGCGCGTTGGCGTTGATGCTCCACTGCAGTAATTCCCCTAAAAATCTCCAACTTTTTGCCGTTTTTTGAAATTAGCAAGGTTTCATAATCCTTTTGTGGTGTATTGTATCCCTAAGTCGGGAAACACGACGATTACGAATACCGAGGTGGGGCGAAATGCGTAAAAAAGTTACGAAGGCGATTTTTCCTGTTGCTGGCTTGGGAACCCGTTTCCTTCCAGCCACGAAATCTGTGCCAAAAGAAATCATGACATTGGTTGACCGCCCGTTGATCCAATATGCGATCGACGAGGCGCGCGCGGCAGGCATCAAAGAATTCATCTTCGTCACGTCCCGCGGCAAAGGGGCGCTTGAAGACTATTTTGATACCGCGCCTCAGCTTGAGGCCGAGCTGAGGAAGAAGGGCAAGGAAGACCTGCTCGAAATCCTCAAGAACACCAACATGGACTCGGGCGCGATTGCCTATATCCGCCAGCACAAGGCGATGGGCCTTGGCCACGCCGTCTGGTGCGCGCGCCGCCTGATCGGCCACGAGCCCTTCGCGGTCATCCTGCCCGATGACGTGATCGCTGCCGAAAAGCCCTGCTTGCAACAGATGGTCGAAGCCTACGAAGAAACCGGCGGCAATATCGTCGCGTCGATGGAAGTCTCGCCCGACAAGGCCAGCTCCTACGGTATCCTCGATATCAAGGAAGATATGGGCTCGATGGTTGCCGTTCGCGGAATGGTCGAGAAGCCCGCGAAAGGCACCGAACCGTCGAACCTTGCCGTGATCGGCCGCTATATCCTCACCCCGCGCGTGCTCAGCAACCTGAACAAAATGAAGGTCGGCGCTGGCGGTGAAATCCAGCTCACCGATGCCATCGCAGCCGAAATCGAAGCCGAACGCCCCGTCTATGGCTACCGCTTCCGTGGTCAGCGCTTCGATTGCGGCTCCAAGGCTGGCTTCCTGCAAGCCACCGTTTCTTTCGCGCTGGCGCGTGAGGATTTGCGTGACGAACTGGCAGCCTTTTTGCACACTGTTACAGCAGAACAGAAGGCTGCTCAGTAACCTATGGCGGACCACATACTTGTCACTGGTGGTGCGGGCTACATCGGCTCGCATGCCTGCAAAGCTTTACAGGCGGCAGGTTATGTCCCCGTCACTTTCGACAACCTCGTCACGGGCTGGGAAGAGGCCGTCAAGTTCGGCCCCTTCGAGCAGGGCGATCTCCTGAACCGCGCCCGCCTCGACGAGGTTTTCGCCAAATGGAAGCCCGTCGCGGTCATGCATTTCGCGGCGCTGAGCCAAGTAGGCGAAAGCATGAAGGAGCCGGGAAAATACTGGCTCAACAACGTGATGGGGTCGCTCAATCTTATCGAAGCCGCCACTGCCGCCGAT
>RFUP01000342.1 GCA_009922885.1 Paracoccaceae bacterium | reverse complement strand
ATGCGCGAGGAAGCGCGGGAGCGTATCCACGCGCATTTCGAGGTGTTTGCGAAGTGGATGCGTGACAAGCAGGGGGTGAACCCCGAATTGGCAATCCGCGAGGGCGAACCCGTAACGCAGATCCTGACCCACATCACCGAAGACCCCGAAATCGGGGTGCTTGTTCTGGGCGCGGGCACCGACAAGAAGGGGCCGGGGCCTCTGGTGACCCAACTGAGCCGTTCGGCAGGCACCTTGCCGATTCCGATCACGATTGTGCCCGGCGATCTTTCGAAGGAACGGCTGGACGCGATTACGTGATCTGACCGTTAGAGTTTGTGTGAGTAGGTGGTGAAAGTTGAAAAAATTCCTTTATGCGATTGGCGTCTTGATTGTGCTCGGGGTGATGGCGATTGGGGCCATCACGATGACTTCAACCCGCGTTTTGCCTCCCCCCGGGAATGTGCCGGGCTACAAGTCCGCGAGCTTAGCTGTTTCCCATAGGGGCGGCGAAATTCCGTTGCATATCTGGTATCCTGCAAAAGAGGGTGAGCCGGAACTCATCGGTCAGAATGCGCTGTTTTACGGCCATTATGTGCGGCGGGATGCGCCGCTTCCTGCCTCGGCACCGGTTGTGCTTTTGTCCCACGGATCTGGCGGAAATGCTGTTCAGATGGGGTGGCTGGCTTCGCATCTGGCAAACCGGGGCGCGCTCGTGATCGCGACCAACCATCCCGGCACCACATCGCGGGATAGCTTGCCGGAGCGGACTGTGCAGATATGGGAGCGACCAGCGGATCTGAGCGCAATGCTCGACTGGCTCGAAGCGGGTGGTTTGGCTGGGTTCCATCCGGGGAAAGACATCATTACCGCAGGATTTTCGCTTGGGGGGCATAGTGCGCTTGCGATGGGCGGGGTGCGCGTTTCGAAGGCGCGCTTTATCGAATATTGCGCGAGGAACGCGGGCCTTGGCGATTGTGGTTGGTTGCAGGCGGGGGGAGTGGATTTCAATTCCATTGATGCGACCCGTTATGAGGCTGACCTCTCTGACCCACGCATCACTCGGGTCATCGCGATTGATCCGGCGCTACCGCAGGCGGCGACTCCGGAAAGCCTGAGTGGTGTTCAGCGGCCTGTTCTCATCATCAACCTTGGTGCAGTCGAGCAAGTCCCGGAGGCATTGCGTTACGATGCTGTGGGAGAGGCACTGCCTTTGGCGGAATACGTTGCTGTGGAAGGTGCCGCGCATTTCAGCGCGTTGCCGAGGTGCAGCGCGTTCGGCGTTGCCATGATCGGCCTGGCGGGAGAGGACAATATCTGTTCCGACAAAGGCCTGCGCCCGCGCGACGCGGTGCATGAGGATATTCTGACTGCGATCGACGGGTTCTTACCGGAGAGTTTCGGTCAGCCTTAGAATCATTCCAAACCTTGACCTTTGGCGGCGCGAGGCGCATATCTTAAGCCTGACAGAAAAGGTAGGTCGCACATGTTCATTCAGACCGAATCCACGCCGAATCCGGCGACGTTGAAATTCCTCCCCGGCCAATCCGTGATGGATGTGGGCACAGCCGATTTCCCTGCGCCTGTGGGTGCGGATGTATCGCCGCTGGCCGCTCGCATTTTCGCGGTTTCGGGCGTTGCAGGGGTGTTTCTGGGCAATGATTTCGTCACCGTGACGAAGGATGCCGAAACCGAGTGGGATCATGTGAAGCCCGCTATTCTGGGCGCGATCATGGAGCACTACCAGTCGGGTGCGCCTGTCATGGCAGGCGATAGCGACACCTCCGGCCACGCGTCGCATTCGGGCGAGGACGAAGGCATCGTCACCCAGATCAAGCAGCTTCTGGATACGCGCGTGCGCCCGGCTGTGGCGCAAGACGGCGGCGATATCACCTTCCATGGCTTTGACCGTGGCGTGGTCTATCTGCACATGAAGGGCGCTTGCGCCGGTTGCCCCTCGTCGACGCTGACGCTGAAAATGGGCATCGAGAACCTCTTGCGCCATTACATCCCGGAAGTGACCGAGGTTCGGCCCGTTGCCGTCTGATCCTTTCGTTCTGGCATTCGACACGTCGGCGGCGCATTGCGCCGCCGCTGTCATTTGCGGCGAACGGGTTCTGGCAGTGCGCGTCGAAGAGATGGGGCGTGGGCAGGCCGAGCGGTTGATGCCTTTGCTGGAAGAGGTGCTGACCGAGGCCGGGATCGGTTGGAGCGACCTCGGTTTGATCGGCGTGGGCATTGGGCCCGGCAATTTCACCGGCATCCGGATTTCGGTGGCGGCTGCACGTGGGCTGGCGCTGGGCTTGGGGATTCCGGCGGTGGGGGTGTCGCTCTTCGAGACGACGATGAACTTGTCCAATTTGGCGCAAACGGCGGTACCGGCTCCACGGGAGCAGTTCTATTTCCTCGATCCGGACAAGATGCGGGAGCCTGCGCTGTCAGAGCGCCTGCCCGATATGCCGATCGCACTCTCGTCCGAACATACACCGGGCGATCACGTGGTGATGGCGGCACGTATCGCAGCCAAGCGCGGTGATGGGGGGATGCCGCCTGCGCCGCTCTATATCCGGCCTGCCGATGCGGCGCCGGCGTCCGATCCGCCTCCGGTTATCCTCGATGCCTGATCTGGGCGCTTTTGCTGCCACCCATGCGGCGGCTTTCGCTGGCGGTGTGGCGCGGCCTTGGCGGGCGGAGGAGTTCGCTGACCTGCTCGCCTCGCCCCTGGTGTTCCTTGTGGGAGACGCGCGGGTTTTCGCGATGGGGCGGGCCGTGGCAGGCGAAGTGGAGCTTCTGACGCTCGCCACCCATCCGGACGATCAAGGCAAGGGTTTGGGCAAGGCGATTCTCGCGGAGTTTCACGCGGAAGCGGTGCGGCGCGGTTGTGAGCGCGCTTTCCTTGAGGTCGCGGAGACCAATAGCGCGGCGCGCGGGCTTTATCTGGCCTCGGGCTACGCGCAAGAT
>RFUP01000341.1 GCA_009922885.1 Paracoccaceae bacterium | reverse complement strand
TGCGCCAGCTTCCCCTTGATAGGCAAGCGACCTGACGCAGGATTGCGCAACGTCAGTGGAAAACTGCCGTCAGGGAAGCCCCTTGGCCTTGACCCACCCCGCGCGAGCGCCGACATCTGCAGGGAACCTGTCGGAGAAAGATATGCCTGCACCGAACCCCGCCGCGCTCGACTTCCTGCTGACGCGCCGCTCGTCACCCGCCAAGATCCTCGGCCTGCCCGCCCCGTCCCGCGACGAACTGGTGCCGATCCTCACGGCGGGCCTGCGGGTGCCCGATCACGGCATGCTCCAGCCGTGGCGGCTCGTGGTGCTGGAAGCCGAAGGCCTCAAGCGCTTGGCGAAAGTGGCGGGCGAGCGCGCCGCAGTGCTTGGCCTCGACGCCGAGAAAACCGAGAAGGGCATTGGCCAGTTCCGCCGCAGCGTGCTATGCGTTGCTGTCATTGAATGCCCGCGCTCTGTCGCGAAGGTGCCGGCACTCGAACAAACCTATTCCGCAGGGGCCGTTTGCCTTTCGCTTGTGAACGCCGCCCTTGCCTCGGGATGGGGCGCGTCGTGGATCACCGGCTGGCCCGCGCATGATGCAGGCTTTGGCCCGGTGGCGCTCGATCTTGTCGATGGCGAACGGGTCGCAGGCTTCATCCATATGGGCACGCCCACGTCGGAGGTCTCCGACCGCCCGCGCCCCGATCTCTCCACCACTGTCACTTGGGCCGGATAAATGGCCATCGGCACCATATTCGCGAGCTTCTTTGCCGCCCTCGGCCAGATGGCCGACCGCCGCTTCGCCCGCGTCTTCTGGCTCGGCGTCGGCCTCACACTGGCCCTTCTGATCGGGGCCAGCGCGGGGCTTCTCGCGCTCCTCGAATACCTCTTCGGCGCAGGCGTCACCCTGCCGCTCATCGGTGAAGTCGCTTGGCTGGGCGACCTCATTTCGTGGGCGGGCTTTGGCGTGATGCTGGTGCTTTCCGTCTTCCTGATGGTGCCCGCCGCTTCCGCCATCACCTCGATGTTTCTCGACACCGTCGCCGATGCCGTGGAAGCCAAGCACTACCCCCACCTACCCAAAGCCACGCCCGTGCCCTTTGGCGATGCGTTCCGCGATACGGTGAACTTCCTCGGAGTGCTGATCGGGGCGAATATCCTCGCGCTGATCGCCTATGCGCTCCTGCCCTTCGCCGCGCTTTTCATCTTCTGGGGGCTGAACGGCTACCTCTTGGGCCGCGAATATGTGGCACTGGCCGCGATGCGCCGCGAAGGGCGCGACGGCGCGCGCGCTTTCTGGAAACGCCACAAGGGCACGCTCTGGCTTGCAGGCATCCTGATGGCGATCCCGCTGTCAGTGCCGCTCCTGAACCTCGCCATCCCGATCCTCGGCGCGGCCACCTTCACCCATCTCTACCATCGCTTGAAATGAAAAGGGCGCCTCAGGGCGCCCTTCCGTTGCTCACTTCGGCGGGCCCATCCGCCCGAACATGTCCAGATCGCGGATCGTAATCGCTCCCGAAAGGATGATCCCCGCGATGATGCACCAAAGCACAACCGCAATCGCCGTTGTGATCAGGGCGCGCTTCTTCAACTGCGGCTCATGCGGTGCCCCCGCATGGGTGCCTGGCACCACTTCGCCCACGTCGCCTTGGGTTTTCAGCCGGATCGGCAGCACGATCAGGAAGGTCATGAACCAGATGACCGCGAACAGAACGAGCGCAGAAGTCGGCCCCATCACACCTGCTCCAGTTCCACGAGGCAGCCGTTGAAGTCCTTCGGATGCAGGAACAGCACAGGCTTCCCATGCGCCCCGATCTTCGGCTCACCCGTGCCCAGCACCCGCGCGCCGGTGGATTTTAGATGATCCCGCGCCGCGATGATATCGTCCACCTCGTAGCACACGTGATGGATGCCGCCCGAGGGGTTCTTGTCGAGGAAGCCCTGGATCGGCGAGTTTTCCCCCAGCGGGTAAAGCAGCTCGATTTTCGTATTCGGCAGTTCGATGAACACCACCGTCACGCCATGGTCCGGCTCGTCCTGCGGTGCCCCCACTTTCGCGCCCAGCGCCGAACGGTATTGCTCGGAGGCGGCTTCGAGGTCTGGAACAGCAATTGCAACGTGGTTCAAACGGCCAATCATGGGGATCTCCTCGGGCTTGTCAGGTTAAGGGGGTTATGGGGATGCCACGCCCGTCTGACAAGGGCAGCCCCGCGTTCGTGATGCCGCAGGCCACCGCGTCAGAGCCGTTAACGGCCCATTCACCAAGCATCTGGCACAGTGAGTCGTGTCTCTCTCCTTCAAAGGTGCTGCCATGCCAGAGTTCGATCCCTTCGCCCCCCTCCGCCAACCGGCCCCGAGCCGCCCGCTCCTCGGCCTCACGATTCTCATCGTCGAAGACAGCCGCTATGCCTCCGATGCCATGCGGCTCCTCTGCCTGCGCTCCGGTGCCCGCATCCGTCGCGCCGATTCCGTCCGCGCCGCTGAACGTCATCTGCAGGTCTACCGCCCTTCCGTCGTCATCGTGGATATCGGCCTCCCTGATGGTTCCGGTGCCGCCCTCATCGAGGCGCTGAACAGCGTCTCTCCCCGGATCGACGTGATCCTCGGCACCTCCGGCGATGATCAGGCCGAAACCATCGCCTTCGCCGCAGGCGCGGATGGTTTCCTCGCCAAGCCCGTGAATTCTCTCGCGCTCTTCCAGCAAACCATTCTCGCCCACCTCCCCGAGGATCGCCGCCCCACCGGCCTCCGCCCCCTGCCCGACGACGTCGTTGAACCCGATCACGCCGCCTTCCAAGACGATATGATCCACGCCGCCGATATCCTCAGCGACGATTCAGAAGGCGGTATGCTCGATTATGTGGCCCAGTTCGTCACAGGGGTGGCCCGTTCCGCAGGTGATGGCCCGCTCGTGGCGGCGGGTGAAGCGCTGGCCTCCGCCCGCGCCTCCCGCCA
>RFUP01000035.1 GCA_009922885.1 Paracoccaceae bacterium | reverse complement strand
TCCGGTTTTGTCCGGGCTTGCAGGCGCAGGGATGGGCGGAGCCTTCGCCCTCTTCGCCGCAGGCGCGGCGGGTGTGGTGCTGGTGCTTTACGCCACACTTGCCATCCGCCAAGCCCGCCGCAACCGCCACGCGGCTTGAAGGGCTTTCGCGCAAGAAACGGGTCGCCCTGCGCGCCTTGATCGCGTTAGATCAACGCCAGAGAACGGAGGCCCCGAATGACCGAGTTGACGCACGAGAACGCCTATCATTTTCAGGTCATGCGGCGCGCCCTCGATGAAATCGATGCGGGCGGCAGCGCCCTTTCGCTGGATGATCTGGCCAGCCGCATGGGCATGAGCCCCTCACATTTCCAGCGCATTTTTTCGCAATGGGTGGGGGTCAGCCCGAAGAAATACCAGCAATACCTCACCCTCGATCACGCCCGCCAAGTGCTGCAAGACCGCTTCACCACACTGGAGGCCGCAGGCGAGGTGGGGCTGTCCGGCACGGGCCGCCTGCATGATCTTTTTGTCTCATGGGAAGCCATGACGCCCGGCGAGTTTGCCAAAGGCGGCGCGGGCCTCACGATCTACTGGGGTTGGTTCGACACGCCCTTCGGCGAAGCCTTGGCGATGGGCACCGCGCGCGGCCTTTGCGGCTTGGCCTTCAGCGCCGAGACGGGGCGCGACGAGGCAATGCGCGATCTAAAATCCCGCTGGCCCAACGCGCTTTATGAAGAACACCCCGAAGCGATCCGGTCTTGGGTGGAAACCGCCTTCGGGCAATCGGGCGAAACCAAACTCCACATGATCGGCGCGCCGTTCCAGATCAAGGTCTGGGAAGCGCTTCTGCGCATCCCCTCGGGCCATGTCACCACCTATTCCGAACTCGCCCAATCCGTGGGCCATCCGAAAGCGGTGCGCGCCGTCGGAACCGCAGTGGGGCGCAATCCGGTGAGCTTTCTTATCCCCTGCCACCGCGCCCTGCGAAAGTCTGGCGCCTTGGGGGGCTATCACTGGGGGCTTCCAGTGAAACGGGCCATCTTGGCGTGGGAATCCGCGCGGATTGAAACCTGAAACACGGAAAATTGCGCGGAAAGGTGCCGATAGTTTCGGAACCTCTCTACGCCTTCGCGCGTATTCCCATATAACGGGAGCGATCCGGAATTCCGGACTGACCACAAGAAGGCGTCGCCATGACCACATTTTCGCGTTTCTCGCTGTTTGCCGCTGCGGCGGCTTTGACCCTCACCGCTGCCTGCGAAGATCCGGGCGCGCCCGGTTCCGGCCAAGCGGGTGACAAGACCCAGCAAGGCGTGCTGATCGGCGGCCTTCTTGGCGCAGTCACGGGGGCACTCGTGTCGGATGACAAAGGCAAGGGCATCATCAAAGGTGCGGTGCTGGGGGCTGGCGCAGGTGCCGCTCTGGGCTACTCGCTCGACAAGCAGGAAGCGGAACTTCGCGCCCAGCTTGGCAATAGTGCCACGATCCAGAACACGGGCGACCGCCTGATCGTCACCATGCCGCAAGACATTCTGTTCGCCACGAACAGTGCCACGCTCAATCCGGTCATCACTTCTGACCTGCGGACCGTCGCCGCCAGCCTTATGAACTACCCGCAATCGACCGTGCAGGTTCTAGGCCATACCGACGACACCGGATCGGCCGCGTTCAACTACGACCTGTCGCAGCGCCGTGCAGCGGCGGTTTCTGCCGTGCTGATCGGCTCCGGCGTGCCGTCGATGCGGATCCAGACCATCGGGCGCGGCATGGACCAGCCTGTTGCCTCGAACCTAACGGCAGAAGGGCGCGCCCTGAACCGCCGCGTGGATATCGTGATCCTGCCCAACGCCTAAGCGCCAATGCACATAAGCCCTGCGCGACCTGCCCTTGCAGGCACCGCGCAGGGCTTTATTTTTGGCGCAAACAGAAAGGCAGACCAATGGCTTACATCCTCGGCATTTCCGGCTCGCTGCGTGCGGCCTCGTGCAACAGCAAACTCCTTCGCGAAGCCGCCCGCCTTTATGGTGAGGCTGAATATCAGGAAGCCGACCTGCACCTGCCGCTTTACGATGGCGATCTGGAAAGCGCTGAAGGCATTCCCGCATCGGTCGCTGCGCTGGTGGAGGCGATCAAAGGGGCAGAAGCCGTGATCATTTCCACACCCGAATACAACAAGGCCCCCTCCGGCGTGTTGAAGAACGCGCTCGACTGGGTGAGCCGCTCGAAACCACACCCATGGGTTGGAAAACCCGTTGCCGTACTGTCGGCCTCTTCGGGGCGGTCGGGCGGCGAGCGAGCGCAGATGATCCTGCGCAGTTTCATGGTGCCGTTTCGCGCGCGGGTGATTGCGGGCCCGGAAATGCATCTCGCGGATTGCGCGAAGCAATTCGACGAGGCAGGCCACCTCACAGGACAGCTTTACATCGACACTCTAAGCGAGCTGATGCAGGCCCTTAAATCGGAGGCCCGCCGTTAAAGGCGGTTCGAAACCTCGATCAGGTTATTGTCGGGGTCTCTGATATAAAGCGACAGGATCGGCCCGGTTGCGCCCGTGCGTTTGATCGGGCCTTCCTCCACCGCAACACCCTCGCGGGCAAAATGTGCCTGCCAGTCCGCAATCGGCGTCTCGCTCAGGAAACACAGATCCGCGCTCCCCGGCATCACGCGCCCGGCCTTCGGCTCGAATTCGGCGCCCGACTGGTGCAAGTTTATTTTCTGAACCCCGTATTGGAGCGCCCAACGCGTGCTGCCATCGGCGGGAACGAAGCGTTCGGCCTCCATCCCCAGCACGCGCGTGTAGAAAACCCGCGTCTCCTCCACATCGGCGACAGTCAGAACGAGGTGATCCAAAGCAGTGAGAACAGGCTTGGCCATCTTGCGCGTCTTTCGCCTCGCTTCTAGGGTCGCGTCATCATGGCTAGCGAACTCGAAACACCCCGTCAAACCGAAGTGATCCACGATGTGATGGACCCCGCACGCGGGGCCACACTGCAAACCGCGCTGGACGTTCCCGTGACCGTCACAACGGGCGCACCTCTACCGCCCTTCTTCCACCAGATCCATTTCTGGGCCCCCGAGGCGCCTGCCCGCTTGGGCCGCGACGGGCATCCGAAAACGGGCATCGGTCTCATCCCCGATCTGGGATTGCCCCGCCGCATGTGGGCAGGCGGGCGGCTTGCCTTTTCGGCCCCGCTTCTGGCAGGCATCCCGGCGGAAAAGCACACCTCGATCCTGAAGGTGAGCCGCAAGGATGGCCGCACCGGCCCCTTGGGCTTCGTCACCCTGCTGCACGAAATTCGGCAGAACGGCGCGCTCTGCCTGTCGGAGGAGCAAGACCTCGTCTACCGCGAAGACCCCGATCCTGCCGCTCCGAAACCCGTGCCGCCCGCAGCTACCACAGATGAGGACCATGCCGAAACCGCCGCCTTCACCACAACGCTGCTCTTTCGCTATTCCGCCCTTACCATGAACGGGCACCGTATCCATTACGATGGCGACTATACCCGTAGCGTTGAAGGCTATCCCGGCTTGGTCACGCATGGCCCGCTTTTGGCGCAGCTCCTCATGCTGATGGCCGAACGCAAGATGGGCCCGCTCGCCTCCTTCGCCTTCCGTGCAACGGCGCCCGTTACAGTGGATGAAACCGTCACGCTTTGCTGGAAACAGGATGGCACGCTTTGGGTGCGGGGCGCGGATGGCCGTCAATGCATGGAAGCCAAGGCCACCGCCTGAGGAACCTGCCCATCGCGGGCACTGTCCAAAATGCCACAACATCGTGGAACCGCGCGGCTTTTTCTGGACGGGTGCGCGCGGTTTGATTACTCTGGCAAAAAACGGGGCGTAACGATCCCGATAAATTGAGGCAGTCAGAGATGTTTCCCGAGCGGTTTTCGAACTTGCCGCCCTATGCGTTTCCGCGTTTGCGCGCGCTTCTTGACCCGCATCCTGCGGGCGGCCCCGTTGTGCACATGACCATCGGCGAGCCGAAACACGCGTTTCCGGCTTGGATTTCCGATATCCTGAACCGCGAAATCGCGGGCTTTGGCGTTTATCCCCCGAACGAAGGCACGCCCGAATTGCGCGGTGCGATCAGCGAATGGATCAAGCGCCGCTACGGCGTTGCAATGGATCCCGAAACGCAGGTCATGGCCGCAAATGGCACACGGGAAGCGCTTTATAACGTGTGCATGGCGCTCGTGCCGGAGAAGGTGAAAGGCCAGCGCCCGATCATTCTCATGCCGAACCCCTTCTATCAGGTCTATATGATCGGGGCGGTTTCTGTGGCTGCCGAGCCGATGTTCGTGCCTGCCACGCGCGAAGACGGCTATCTGCCGGATTACGCCAGCCTGCCGCCTGCCGTTCTGAACCGCACGGCTGCCGTCTACATCTGCTCGCCCGCCAACCCGCAAGGCTCCGTGGCTTCGCGCGCGTATTGGCGCACGCTGATCGCGTTGGCCGAGCGTTATGATTTCCGCATCTTCGCGGATGAGTGCTATTCCGAGATCTACCGCGGCACCGAACCGCCCGTGGGGGCTTTGGAAGTCGCCGCCGAGATGAAGGCCAACCCCGAACGCGTGGTGGTTTTCCATTCGCTCTCCAAACGCTCGAACCTGCCCGGTTTGCGCGCGGGCTTTATCGCGGGTGGCCCGAAAAGCATCGCCGCCTGCAAGCAGTTGCGCGCCTATTCCGGCGCACCGATCCCGCTGCCCTTGCAACGCGTTGCCGAAGCGGTTTGGGCGGACGAGGCGCATGTGGTCGAGAACCGCCGCCTTTACGGTGAGAAATACGCTCTCGCGGACGAAATTTTCCGCGAAGTGAACTCCTACAAAGGCCCGGATGCAGGTTTCTTCCTCTGGCTTCCGGTGGAAGACGGCGAAACCGCCGCATTGAAAGCTTGGACTGAAACCGGCGTGCGCGTGCTCCCCGGGGCCTATCTGAGCCAAGACGACGACCAGGGCCGCAACCCTGGCAAAGGGTACGTGCGGGTCGCGATGGTGGCCCCGAAGGACGAGATGCAGGCGGGCCTGATCCGCTTGCGCGACTGTCTTTATAGATAAGAAAAAGAGGCGAGGCAGGCATGGCATATCAGACGCGAAGCCGCGATCCGCTGTTTGACAGGGATATGGCGCAGGCAATCGAGAAACGGGGGCGCGAGCTTCTGGGGCTTGGGCTTATGGCCCTGGGTCTGGCCGTGGCCGCGCTGGTCTATAGCTATCACCCCGATGATCCCTCGTTTGTCTCGGCAACGGACGCACCCGTGCAGAACTGGCTCGGGCGCACTGGCGCTGCTCTGGCCGCACCGATCACCATGATCGTCGGATGGGGCGGCTGGGCCATTGCCGCGCTGCTGCTCGGCTGGGGCACCCGCTTTGCTCTGCACAAGGGCGCAGATCGCGCCATCGGTCGTCTGATCTGGTCGCCGATCTGGGTTGCCCTTCTGTCGGTCTATGCCGCCACCCTGCCTACGGGCGAGGGCTGGGCGCATTCCTTCAGCAAAGGCGGCATGTTCGGGGACATGGTGCTGGGGCTTCTCCTAACCATTCTGCCGATCCCGGCTGGCCTCGGCGTCAAGCTCGCGTCGCTCCTGATTGGCCTTACCGTCGTGGCGATGGGGGCTTTCGTTCTGGGCTTCAGCCGCGTGGAAATCGCGCGCCTCCGCGCCTTCCTCTGGCTTGGTCTCATTCTCAGCTATGACGCGCTGATGCGTATTCTGGGCCGCAGCGCAGGTGGTGCCGTAACCGCGGCTCACGCACTTCGCGCCCGAGCTGCCGATAGCCGTGGCATGAACAGCGAAGACCCGCTCTTCGAACAGGCATACGCCGAACCCATGGAAGAGCCTGCCAAGCCCTCGCTCCTCAAGCGCGTTCCCGCCATGGTGCGCCGCGCACCTGCGGCAGAAGCCACCATGCCGGAACCCGAGCTGATCGAAAACTGGAACGGCAGCGAGATTGACGCCCCCGGCGACGACCGCATCCGCGCCAAGATCTCCGATGCGATCAAAGCCCGTGTTCGCGCACAACCCATCATGAGCGCTGTCACCTCGGCCACGCAAGCCCGCGCCAAGGGGCCTCAACCGCTCATTCTTGACACATCCGCGCCACGCAGTGCGTTCCCCGCCGAACCGCCGCTGACCGCCGCGCACCGCACCGCCGCACCCTTGGCGCAAGAGCCGATGCTGACCCGCGCCCCCGCGCAGGCCGTCACACCTTTCGCGCATGTCGAAGAGATGGAAACTGAAGCCTATTCCGAAGCTTACGCCGACGAGACCGCAGAAAACCTGTTCCTCGACGACTATGACATGGACAGCGCGGATGATCTGCAAGCCTTTGAGCCGGACCCTGCGCCCATCCCGCGCGCAGCAATTCCCGTGGCCGAACCGCGCAAACCCGCAGTGCAGCACAGCCTGAAGAAGCCCGTGCAGCCCTCGGCCCGCGCGCTTGCCGAAGCGCAACCGAGCCTCCGCTTCGATGATGCCGCCTCGGCCTTCGAATTGCCGCCGCTTTCGCTCCTGTCCAATCCGGGCATGATCCAGCGCCACCACCTTTCGGATGAGGCGCTGGAGGAAAATGCCCGCATGCTCGAAACCGTGCTGGACGATTACGGCGTGAAGGGCGAGATCGTCTCGGTCCGCCCCGGCCCGGTTGTTACGATGTACGAACTGGAGCCGGCCCCCGGCCTCAAAGCCTCGCGCGTGATCGGTCTTGCCGACGATATCGCCCGCTCGATGTCAGCGCTTTCGGCCCGTGTGTCCACGGTTCCCGGCCGCTCGGTGATCGGTATCGAATTGCCGAACGAACACCGCGAGAAGGTCGTTCTGCGCGAGATCCTCGCCGCACGTGAATTCGGCGACACCAACATGAAGCTGCCCTTGGCGCTCGGCAAGGATATCGGCGGCGTGCCGATGGTTGCCAACCTCGCCAAGATGCCCCACCTCCTGATCGCGGGCACCACCGGCTCGGGTAAATCCGTGGCGATCAACACCATGATCCTGTCGCTTCTCTACAAGCTGACGCCGGATGATTGCCGCCTCATCATGATCGACCCGAAAATGCTCGAACTGTCGGTTTATGATGGCATCCCCCACCTCCTCAGCCCCGTTGTGACCGACCCGAAAAAGGCCGTCGTTGCGCTGAAGTGGGTCGTGGGCGAGATGGAAGAGCGCTATCGCAAGATGTCGAAGATGGGCGTCCGCAATATCGACGGCTACAATTCCCGCGTGGCCGATGCGCAGGCCAAGGGCGAGATGTTCTCGCGCACCGTGCAAACGGGCTTTGACGAGGAAACCGGCGATCCGATCTTCGAGACCGAAGAGTTCGAACCGAAGAAAATGCCCTATATCGTCGTCATCGTCGACGAAATGGCCGACCTGATGATGGTTGCCGGCAAGGAAATCGAAGCCTGCATCCAGCGCCTCGCCCAGATGGCGCGTGCCTCGGGCATCCACCTCATCATGGCCACCCAGCGCCCCTCGGTCGACGTGATCACCGGCACCATCAAGGCGAACTTCCCCACCCGGATTTCCTTCCAGGTGACCTCGAAGATCGACAGCCGCACCATCCTTGGCGAAATGGGGGCCGAACAGCTCCTTGGCCAGGGCGATATGCTCTACATGGCTGGTGGCGCAAAGATCACCCGCTGCCACGGCCCCTTCGTCAGCGACGAGGAAGTCGAAGAGATCGTCAACCACCTCAAGGCCTTCGGCCCGCCGCAATACATCTCGCGCGTGGTGGAAGGCCATGACGAGGAACGCGAAGCCGATATCGACGCGGTTCTCGGCCTCAACGCGGGCGGCAACACCGACATGGAAGACGCGCTCTACGATACCGCCGTCGCCATCGTGGTGAAGGACCGCAAATGCTCCACCTCCTACATCCAGCGCAAGCTTGGCATCGGCTATAACAAGGCCGCGCGGCTTGTGGAGCAGATGGAGGAGGAAGGCGTCGTAACCGCCGCCAACCACGTGGGCAAACGCGAAATCCTCGTCCCTGAACAGCATTAAGGAAACCGGGCCCAAGCGCCCGGTTTTCCAATCTGAATTCATTGTTATCGCATATCGCTTGGGTTTCTGGGCCAATGGGCCCATCTACCAAGCAGGCAATTGGCCCACGCAAGAAAGGGTGTCGCAATGCGAATGTTTCTGGTGACTGTCGGAGCCTTGCTCCTTTCCGGCCCTGTGGCGGCCGAGAAACTCTCGCTCTCTGCCTTGTCGGCCTATCTCAACGGCCTTCAATCCGCCGAGGCAAAGTTCACCCAGATCAATGGCGATGGCACCATTTCCACAGGCGACATCCTGATCAAGCGCCCCGGCCGTATCCGCTTCGAATACGATCCGCCCGAGAAAACACTGGTTGTGGCAGGCGGCGGAGCGGTGGCGATTTTCGACCCGAAAGCAGGCCCGCGCCCTGAAACCTATCCGCTGAACAAAACGCCCCTCTCGCTCATTCTGGCCAAGAATGTCGATCTCGCGCGCGCGAAAATGGTTGTGGGCCACAGCTATGACGGCACCGCCACCACCATCACCGCTCAAGACCCCGAACATCCCGAATACGGAAACATCCAGTTGAAATTCACCGATAGCCCCGTGGAATTGCGGCAGTGGATCATCAACGATGAAGGCGGCAACTCGACCACGGTAATCCTCGGCGAGATGACCAAGGACGTTTCTTTAGGGGACACGCTCTTCAACATCGAAGCCGCGACCGAGCGCCAGAAACGCTAACGCCCCACTGATTGCGGCACCCAAGGTCGCAATCGCGCGCGCACACAGTCCAAGGCAGGCGTATCGGCAGGGAAACCATCCCGAAAGTCCGCCGATGAGCCATACGCCCAACGACCTGCCCACGCCCGGCCTGCCGGGGGCACCGGGAAAGCTCTCGGGCAATGCTCTGGGCGTCGCCTCACTCTTTATCTGGGCGGCAGGCTTCCCGGCTGCCGAAGAACTCCTCGACACATGGCACCCCGTCGCCCTCACGGCTGCGCGCTTCCTGATGGCTATGGTGCTCCTGATGCCGCTCTGGGTCCTCGCGGATGGCTGGCGCGCGGTGTTGAACGCCCGCTGGGGGCGCGGCACCGCGATGGGCGGGCTGGCTTTCGGAGGCGGCGCAACCTGCCTTGTGGCAGGCCAAGCCCTGACCGATCCCGTCACTGTCTCGATCATCGTCTCCGCCTCCCCCTTGGCAGGGGCCGTCGTGGAATGGGTGCTCGAAGGCCGCCGCCTGACCAAAGCCTTCGCCTCGGGCCTTGTGGCCTCCGTCATTGGCGGCATCGTCGCCACGGGCGGCGCGGTGCCTCAGGGCTTTGGCATGGGCGCAGTGCTCGCCATCCTGTCGTGCTTCCTCTTCACGTGGGGCAGCCACCTGACCGTGCGGGATTTCCCCGATCTCTCGCCCTTGGGCCGCACCAGCGTTACGCTTTCGGGCGGCCTGATCTTCACCGCCATCGCTTTCCTGATCTCGAACTACCTGGGCTGGGTCGCCGTGCCGCCAGACGTGTTCGATCCGGTCTCGCTCGGCTATCTCACGATCTACGCGCTTGCCGCTCTCGCCCTCAGCCAAGTCCTCTGGATCGCCGCAGTCGGGCGCTTGGGCGTGGCGGTTGCCGCGATGCATATGAACGTCGCGCCCTTTTACGTGATGCTGATCCTCTTGGCCTTGGGGAACCCGTGGAGTTGGCCCCAAGCCATCGGCGCGGCCATCGTCGCCGTTGGCGTGATCCTCGCGCAGCGGTAGGTCAGAGCATCTCCGCCGAGGGGATCACCGGAAAAAACGCACCGCTCGACCACAGCCCGAACCATCCCTCGTGGTGCGCGCCGATCTCGACGAGGCGGTAAAAGCTCTTGCGGTCGATCAGCGCCTCCAACCCCCGTCGGACATGCACATAGGGCGACGGCTCTCCACTCGCGGGATCGCGCACCACACGGATCGGGTTCTCTGAAGACGCGGTGGTCTTGTCGCCTATCGACGTGGTAAACCGCAAAACTTGCGCCTCACCTGCCCCGGTCGCCTCGAAATCCACCGCCAGAAACGGCGCGTCATCCACTTGGATGCCTACTTTTTCAACAGGCGTGACGAGGAAGTATTTTTCCCCCTCCCGCTTCAGAATCGTTGAGAAGAGCCGCGCCAGTTCCGGTCGCCCGATCGGCGTTCCAAGGTAGAACCACGTGCCATCGCGCGAAATCCGGATGTCCAGATCGCCACAAAACGGCGGATTCCACTTCTCGACGGGCGGCAGACCCTTCCCTTGAGCGGCCATCCGCGCAGCAGTCGCGATACTATCTGCCGAGGGTTTCACAATCATTTGTCCACTCATTGTTTTTGCCTTCCTGCCCGCGCACGATACACTCTGAGTAACAGTTATAGTGACGAAGGGGAGTTTCGCCATGTCCGATGAGGATCTGGTTGCAGGGATCGAAGCGCTGGAAGCCAAACTGGCCGCTGCGCGGGGCTCCATCACCAAGCGGTTCATCGGGCAGGAAAAGGTGGTCGACCTCACCTTGTCGGCCCTTCTTTGCGGCGGACATGCCCTGCTGATCGGCCTCCCTGGCCTCGGCAAGACGCGCCTCGTCGAAACCCTCTCCACTGTGATGGGCCTTCACGGCAACCGCATCCAGTTCACGCCCGACTTGATGCCCGCCGACATTCTCGGTTCCGAAGTTCTGGAAACCGCGCCGGACGGCAAGCGCGCCTTCCGCTTCGTTCCCGGCCCGATCTTTTGCCAACTGCTCATGGCCGACGAAATCAACCGCGCCAGCCCCCGCACCCAATCAGCACTCCTGCAGGCGATGCAAGAACGCAAAGTCACTGTTGCTGGCGAGGATCGCCCCTTGGGCAAACCCTTCCACGTGCTCGCCACGCAAAACCCCATTGAGCAGGAAGGCACCTACCCCCTGCCCGAAGCCCAGCTTGACCGTTTCCTCGTGCAGATCGACGTTGAATATCCCGACCGGAATACCGAACGTGACATTCTCCTCGCCACCACCGGCGTCGCAGAGGAGGAGGCCCATCAGGTGTTCACCACGGAGGAACTTCTCGCCGCCCAAGTGCTCTTGCGCCGGATGCCCGTGGGTGATGCCGTGGTCGAGGCCATTCTCGATCTCGTGCGCGCCTGCCGCCCCGATGATGACACCGCGTCCGAGCGTATTCGCCAATCCGTCGCGTGGGGCCCCGGCCCGCGTGCGGCGCAGGCCCTCATGCTCACAGTGCGCGCCCGCGCTCTCCTGCAAGGCCGCCTCGTGCCCTCCATCGAGGATGTCGCCGCGATGGCCCGCCCTGTTCTCTCGCACCGCATGGCGCTCAATTTCGCCGCCCGCGCGCGCGGTGACAGCCTCGGCGCGGTGATCGATGAAGTGGTCACACGCACCACCCGCATCGAGGCCGCCGCATGAGCCAAGCCCTGCATCTGCGCGCAAGGGCTGAAGCGGAGGCCGCGCGCCTGCCGCCTCTCTTGGCGCGTGCAGAGCAGTTGGCGGGCACCGTGCTTCTGGGCGAGCATGGCCGCCGCCGCGCAGGGATCGGTGACGATTTCTGGCAATACCGCCCCGTGCAGCAAGGCGATAGCGCCGCGATGATCGACTGGCGCCGCTCCGCACGCAGTGACGCGCAATACGTGCGTGAACGCGAATGGCAGATCGCGCAAAGCGTTATGCTCTGGATCGATCAGGCGGCCTCCATGCGCTTTTCCTCCGATCCCAAACGCTTTGAGGAAAAAGCAGATCGCGCCCGCCTTCTCGCTTTGGCGATTGCCGTTCTTCTCACCCGTGGCGGCGAACGCGTGGGCCTTACAGGCACATCCCTGCCGCCGCAACGCGGGCGCGCCCAAGTGCTCCGCCTCGCCGAGATGCTCTCGCGCGACGATGCCGCCGATTACGGCGCCCCCGAACACCGCGCGATGATCCCCCACGCCCGCGCGCTTTTTGTCTCGGATTTCATGGGCGACATTTCGGAAGTTTC
>RFUP01000340.1 GCA_009922885.1 Paracoccaceae bacterium | reverse complement strand
CGGCTTTGGCGGCTTCCATCGCATACCATGTGTTGGTGGCGATGACGGCCGCGCCGCCGGTGACGGGCACCACCTTCAGGACGCCGGGCATTTTCTCTGCGTCAGACGCGTCGAAGCCCGTGCAGGCGGCACCTTTGCGCGGGTTCACAGCGAGGGCAGCATAGACCATGCCCTCGACCTTCTGGTCGATCCCGAAAGCCAGCGTGCCTGTGGATTTCGCCAGCATATCAAGGCGTTCGACGGGTTTGCCAATGAGCCGCCATTCAGCCGGATCGCGGAGGGTAACGTTTTCGACAGGATCGATCGTGGCGGCGATGGCCGCGAGATCGGTGTAGGGTACGGCGCGGCCATCGGGGAGGATCACGGCCCCTGCCCCGGTTTGGAGCGCGTCGCGCGGCACGCCGAAAAGTTGCGCGGCGGCGGCTTTCAGGGTTTCGCGGGCAACGGCGCCTGCCACGCGGAGTTTGGTGTAGCTATCGGGCACCGACGAAGAGCCGCCTGTGCCTTGCAGGCCGATGACCTTGGACAGCGCGCCCATGGCAGCACGGGCGGTTTCGGCGACAAGCCCTGTGTCACTCGACAGGAATGGCGCGCCATCACTCGCAAGCGCGGTGTTATAATAGGCTGGCGAAGGTTGGCCGAAATCGACAGTGAACTGGTCCATATTTAGGTCCAGTTCTTCGGCGATGAGCATGGCTTGCATCGAGGCCACGCCTTGACCCATGTCCATGTGCGGAGCGATGAGGGTGATGCCTTCGGCGCTGATTTTGACCCAAGGGTTGAAGGTGGCGGTGCCTTCGGAAAGGCCCTCAGCGAGCGGGTTATCGAGTGGCTTTTTCACGAGGTAGGTGCCGAAGGCAACGCCGCCTGCGGTGGCAGCAGCGCCGATGAGGAAGGCGCGGCGGGTGTAGGTTTTCAAGCGCCCCATGATTACCCCCGTGCCAGCGTTTGGGCGGCCGTGTGGATGGCGGCGCGGATGCGGGGATAGGTGCCGCAGCGGCAGAGGTTGCCGTTCATCGCCTCGTCAATCTCGGCATCCGAGGGCGCGGGATTGGCGGCGAGAAGGGCGGCGGCCTGCATGATCTGGCCGGACTGGCAGTAGCCGCATTGCGCGACTTGGTGATCGTTCCACGCCGCTTGCACGGCATGGAGGGCGGCCGGGGTGCCGAGGCCTTCGATGGTGGTGATTTCGGTGCCTTCCACATCGCCTGCGAAGGTCTGGCAAGACCGCACCGCTTCGCCATTCACATGCACGGTGCAGGCCCCGCAAAGGGCAGCGCCACAGCCGAACTTGGTGCCTGTGAGGCCCAGTTCGTCCCGCAAGACCCAGAGGAGCGGCATTTCCGGCGGCACATCCACCTGCCGTGTCGAACCGTTTACCTTGAGCGTGATCATCGGGGGCCTCCTTGCTTGGCAATGAGGTTGGTTTCGCGGCCCCCGAAGTCAATATTGGGTCGTGGTTGACCTTGCGTTTAGCCAGCCTCGGTGACGCGGTAGATGGACTTGGCGAGCCACTCCGGCGCGATTTCCACACCCCAACCGGGGGCGTCGGTGACGGTGAGCTTGCCATTGCTCACGGTGTAGGGATCTTCGACGAAGAGCCCGTATTGCCACGGGTAATAATCGGCCTCTTCGATGGAGAATTCCAAGTATTTTCCGGCATTTGGAATGGCGCGGAGGAGGTGCATGGTGAAAAGCGTGACCATCGAGAGATTGGCGCAATGGGGCGTGCAGGGCAGGCCTGCTGCGGCGCCCATCGCAGCCACTTGCATGGTGCGGGTCATGCCACCGAGATAGAGGATATCGGGCTGGATCACATCAACCGCACGCATAGCGATCATGCGTTTCCAGTGCTGCATGTCCCAATCCTGCTCGCCACCCGTGACATCGAGGGTGAGAGCCTCGGTGACCTCTTTGGTTTCTTCCATGAGCCAGTAGGGGCACGGCTCTTCGAAGTGCTCGACGCCGTTGTCTTGCAGCATATGGCCAACGTCGATGGCGCGTTTGGCAGAGAAGCCGGAGTTGGCATCTACGAGGAGCGACACGTCATCGCCCAGCGCCTTGCGGACTGTGGGGACGATGGCTTCGGTGCGGCCCGGCCATTCATCCACGTCCCGGCCGCATTCGCGGGCGACGCGGAATTTGAACGCGTCATAACCGTGTTTGTCGCGGAGGCCCGCGAGGCGGCGGGCCTCGTCTTCGGGGGTAATGTCGCGTTTCATGGAGGAGGCATAGGCGCGCAGCGGGCCCGCACTGCCGCCCAAGAGCGCGGCCACGGGTTTTCCGGCCTGTTTGCCGCGCCAATCCCAAATCGCGGTATCGAGGCCGGACATGGCGCGATGCAGGTAGGAGCCGGGGTATTTATGCTCGCGCTCGGGGATTTCGGTGAGAAGCGCTTCGAGGTCTTCCATCTGTCGGCCCACGGCCCAAGGTGCGACTTGGCGGTGAAAGACCTGTTGCGTGATGTCGGAATTATAGGTGGAAATCTGGCCCCATCCGGTGCTGCCATCCTCGGCGGTCACACGCACGAAGCCCACGAATTCATTGGCGAAGGTTTCGAGTTTCGAGATTTTCATGGCTTATCTCCCTTGGCCAAGAATGAGGTCTGCGGCGCGGTGGGCCAGCATCATCGTGGGGGCGTTGGTGTTGCCTGAGGTTATGTTGGGGAAGGACGAGGCGTCTACTACTCTAAGGCCTTCAACGCCGAACACGCGGCATTCGGCATCGATGACGGCGGTTTCCGCAGAGGCCCCCATCCGGCAGGTGGACACCGGATGGTAGACTGTGCCGGAACGCGCGCGGAAATCCGCGAGGATTTCGGCATCGGACATCGGGCGCACATCGGGGCCCATGGGGGCTTCGATCAGCTTGGCAATGGCAGGGGCAGAGGCCAAGCGCTGCACGAGGCGCCCGCCGCCAATCACTTGCGCCTCGTCTTCG
>RFUP01000339.1 GCA_009922885.1 Paracoccaceae bacterium | reverse complement strand
CACATCGAGCGCTGTCGTCGGCTCGTCCGCAATCAGCACCTTGGGGCGGCAGGACACCGCCATCGCGATCATGACCCGCTGGCGCATCCCCCCCGAAAGTTGGTGCGGGTAATCCCGCGCCCGCCTGTCGGGGCTTGGAATGCCCACCCGATCCAAAAGCGCGATGGCATCCTTGAACGCCCGATCCGCACTCACTTTCTGGTGCAACATGATCGCTTCCGCGATCTGGTCGCCCACAGTGAACACCGGATTGAGCGACGTCATCGGCTCCTGGAAGATCATTGCGATCTCCGCCCCGCGCAACGCCCGCATCCGCGCGTCTGAGGCGCCAACAAGGTTCTCGCCCGCCAAGCGGATTTCGCCCCCGGCAATCCGGCCCGGCGGCATCGGGATCAACCCCATCGTGGCCAGCGCGGTGATCGATTTGCCGCACCCGCTCTCGCCCACAACGCCCAGCGTCTCCCCGGCATTCACCCTGAGCGACACACCATCCAGAGCCGTCACCTGCCCGTAACGGGTGTTGAACGTCACTTTGAGTTCGTCGATTTCCAAAAGTGCGCTCATCTTTCCCTCAGCTTCGGATTGAAGGCATCGTTCAGGCCGTCCCCGATCAGGCTGACCGAGAAAACCGTGAGGAAAATCGCAAGCCCCGGAAACGTCACAGGCCACCACGCATCCAGAATGTAATCGCGGTTCGCCCCGATCATGAGGCCCCAACTCATCACGTTCGGATCGCCCAAACCAAGGAAGGAAAGCCCCGCCTCGAAGAGAATGGCAACGCCGATGGTCAGGGTGGCCGAAACGATCAAAGGCGGTGCCGCATTAGGCAGAATGACCCGCCACATGATCCGACCGTTCTTGGCCCCGATCGCCCGCGCCGCTGTCACGTATTCCAGCTCCTTGATCTTGAGAAACTCCGCCCGCGTCAAACGCGCCGTCTGCGGCCAACTCACAACCCCGATGGCCACGGCAATCGTCACCAAAGATGGGCTGAACAAAGTCACCAGAACCATCGCAAAAAGAAGCGCCGGCAAAACCTGGAAAAACTCGGTGATCCGCATCAGCAGGTTGTCCACCCACCCGCCGTAATACCCAGCCAAAGCGCCAAGGCTGATCCCGATCACCATCGTAAGCAAGGCCGCAGCCGCGCCCACTGCCAAAGTCGGCCCACCTCCGGTGAGAATACCCGCGAGAATGTTGCGGCCGAGATAATCGGTCCCAAGTGGAAATCCCGCCTCGACCCCCGGCCGCTCATGTGGCGCCCAGACCACCTCGAAGGGATCACCCCCGTAGAAAAATGTCCCGTAAAGCGTCAATAGAATGATCGACGCAAGAACCGCCACGCCGAAAAGCGCCGGAATATTCCGCCGAAACATCCGCCACGCCTCCCGCGCCGGACTCGCCGCCTGCAAACCTTGCCCGCTCTCACTCATCGCGCGTCTTCCAATCATATAGCGCGGCTTCGCCGCCGGTCTTTTGTCTCGTCGTCGCTGGCGCTCCTCCTCGGGATATTTGGATATTTTTACCAATATGAAAGACCATCTCGTGCTTTCGCATTGGCGCAAATATCCCGGGGGGTTTCGGGGGGCTGGCCCCCCGTTCTGTCCTCTCCATTGTCACCGCCCTCTCAATCTTGGATCGGCCACGCGGTAGCTCAGATCGGTCAAGATATTGGCAACCACCACCATGGCAGAGGCAAAAAACAAGACGCCCATGATCGTCGGGTAATCGCGACGCAGGATCGAGTCGAAGGCAAGGCGCCCCATGCCCGGCCAGTTGAAGACCGTCTCCACGAGGAGTGCGCCAGAGATCAGGTTGCCAAACTGGAGGCCAGCCACCGTCAGGATCGGCAGCGCGGCGTTTCTGAGCGCGTGTTTAAACAAGACCGTGCCTTCCGAAGCCCCCTTGGCCCGCGCTGTTCGGATGTAGTCGGAGCCGAGCACTTCCAACATCGAGGCTCTCGATAGGCGTGCGTATTGGGCGAGGTAGATGACCGCGAGGGTAAAGGCCGGGAGCACCAGATGGTGCGCGATATCGACAGCCTGAACAAAAGGATTAGCATCCCGCAAGCGGACGTTCTGCATCCCTTCCACCGGAAAAATCGGGAAGACCGAGGCGAAGAGGATGATCAGCATGATCCCCGTCCAAAACACTGGCACCGCATAGCCAATGGTGGAGAATATCGCGACGAACGCTGACATCGCTCCGTTCGGTTTCCTTGCCGCCAGAACACCCAATGTAACCCCGACCGCGATCGAGAGTGCGAGCGCCGAGATCACGAGGAGGATCGTCGGCCAGATCCGCAGGGCGATCAATTTGGTCACAGGCTGGTTGAAGAAGAAGGATTGCCCCAGATCTCCTTGCGCCACATTGCCCAAGTAAATGCCGAGTTGCACCAGCACTGGTTTATCAAGGCCATAATCGGCGCGAATCTGGGCGAGCATCTCTTCGGAAGCACCGCCCATTTCCCCCGCGATCACGACCGCGGGATCGCCGGGAGCAAGGCGGATCAACAGGAAGTTCAGCACCACAACGCCGAGCATCAGCAAGATGCCGTAAAAGACGCGGCGCAGCAGGAAGGATGCGTTCATGTCCGCTCCATTCAAACATCAAGGGCCGCGCCACTTATCAGCGCGGCCCTGCTTTCAAAGGTTACACTAATGCCGCGTTATTTCTTCCAGCCAAGCGTATCCATCGGGTGCATCGTGCCCCAGATGCCCATCGGCGCGTTCTCGATGCCATCTTTATAGGCAGTATGATAGGGCGAGGCATTGAGGAACATGATCGGCACATCATCCACAACGATCTTCTGGAATTCCGAATAGAGAGCCTTGCGCTTCGCCATATCGGGCTCCACCGCAGCTGCGGCCAGCAGTTCGTCCACTTTCGGGTTGGAGTAATTCTGGGTGTTCGACCAGATCACGCCCTTGCGGATGTTCGA
>RFUP01000338.1 GCA_009922885.1 Paracoccaceae bacterium | reverse complement strand
GCCTTTGGCGATGCCCCGAGCGCGACGCATGCGTTTGCGGGCGGCGCGGCCTTCACGGTGGCGGGTGTGCCTGTGGCGCGGGATGCCTTGGTGGTGGATGCAGGGCTGAGTGTGGATTTGTCGAAAAATGCCAAGTTCGGTATTTTCTACACCGGACAACTCAGCTCCGGCCGTGCCAATCATGCCGAGACGGTGGGTTTCAACGTTCGGTTCTGAGGGCAGGCTGCGCGCCCCGGTGTGTTGCCGGGGCGCGTGTGTTTTGATCAGGCCAGATCGGGCGGGGTGGCTTCGGTGGCCAGAGCCGCGACGACCTCGTCGAGGGCGACGGTGCGGGTCTGGTTTTCACCGAGGCGGCGCAGCGTGACGGTGCGCTCGGCCACTTCGCGGGCACCGATGGCGAGGATGACAGGCACCTTGCCGACCGAATGTTCGCGGACTTTGTAGTTGATCTTCTCGTTACGCAGATCGACCTCGGCGCGGACGCCTGCGTTGATCAGCATCTCGGCGACTTCCTGACAGTAGTCATCCGCATCCGAGACGATGGAAGCGACGACGACTTGGCGCGGGGCGATCCAGAAGGGCAGTTTGCCTGCGTGGCTTTCGATCAGGATGCCGATGAAGCGCTCGAAGCTGCCCAAGGTGGCGCGGTGGAGCATGACGGGGCGGTGCTTGGCACCGTCTTCGCCGATGTAGACCGCATCGAGACGCTCGGGGAGCACGAAGTCCACTTGGTGGGTGCCGCACTGCCAGTCACGGCCGATGGCGTCTGTGAGGACAAACTCGAGTTTCGGGCCGTAGAAAGCGCCTTCACCGGGGCTGAGTTCGAACTCATAGCCTGCGGCTTTGGTGGCGTTAGCCAAGGCGGCTTCGGCCTTGTCCCAGATCTCGTCGGTGCCCGCGCGCTTTTCGGGGCGGGTGGAGAATTTGATGCGGAACTTGTCGAAGCCCAGATCGCGGTAGATGCGCGACAGGAATTCGATGAAGCGCTTGGTTTCGCTTTCGATTTGGTCTTCGCGGCAGAAGATATGCGCGTCGTCCTGCGTGAAGCCGCGCACGCGCATGATGCCGTGGAGCGCGCCCGAGGGTTCGTAGCGGTTGCAGGAGCCAAACTCGGCCATGCGGAGCGGCAGTTCGCGGTAGGACTTGAGACCGACGTTGAAGATCTGCACGTGGCAGGGGCAGTTCATCGGCTTCAGGGCGTTCACGGTTTTTTGCTTGGCGTGTTCTTCCTCGACCTCGACGATGAACATGTTCTCTTGGTAGTTGGCCCAGTGGCCGGACTTTTCCCAGAGAACGCGGTTCACGACTTGGGGCGTGTTCACCTCGACATAGCCGCCGCGCTTTTGCTGGCGGCGCATGTAGTCTTGCAGCTCGGTGTAGATGGTCCAGCCGTTCGGGTGCCAGAAGATCTGGCCGGGGGCTTCTTCCTGCATGTGGAAGAGGTCCATTTCACGGCCAAGTTTGCGGTGGTCGCGCTTGGCGGCCTCTTCGAGCATGGTGAGGTGGGCTTTGAGATCGTCGCGGTTCTTGAAGGCGACGCCGTAGATGCGCTGGAGCATGGGGCGCGTGGAATCGCCCAGCCAGTAGGCACCGGCCACGTTCATCAGCTTGAAGCCATCGGCGGGCACTTGGCCCGTGTGCTGGAGGTGCGGGCCGCGGCAGAGATCCTGCCAGTTGCCATGCCAATACATCCGCAGGTCTTCGCCTTCGGGGATGCGGTTGATCAGCTCGACTTTGAAAGGCTCGCCTGCGGCTTCGTAATGGGCGATGGCGCGGGCGCGGTCCCAGACTTCGGTTTTCACCGGTTCACGGGCGGCGATGATCTGCTTCATCTTGGTTTCGATCTGGCCAAGATCTTCGGGCGTGAAGGGTTCGGCGCGGTCGAAATCGTAGAACCAGCCCTGATCGCGGACGGGGCCGATGGTGACTTTCACGTCGGGCCAGATTTCCTGCACGGCGCGGGCCATGATATGGGCGAGGTCGTGACGGATGAGTTCGAGGGCGGGGCCATCGTCTTTCATCGTGTTGATCGCGAGGGCGGCGCTTTCATTGATCGGCCACTGGAGATCCCAATGCGCGCCGTTCACTTGTGCGGAAATCGCGGCCTTGGCCAGCGACGGAGCGATGGAGGCTGCGACCTCGGCAGGGGTAATGCCTGCGGGGTACTCGCGCACATTGCCATCGGGGAAGGTGAGGGAAATCTGGGCCATAGCGGCTCTCCTCGTCGGTTTGGCGCCCACGGAACGCCCGGTTGCGGGTAATATGTGTGGGGGCGGTTTGCGCCGCTCGGCGGGTAAAGTCAACGGGGAGCGGCTTGCGCCTGTGCCGAACTGAGGCCACGATGCCTAGAAAGCAACAGGGGGTGCGGATCATGGCTGAAGTAGAGTGGCAGCGGCTGAAAGCGCAGGAGGTGCGCGCAATGGCAGAGGCACATGCGGTGGTGATCCTGCCGATCGCCTCGATCGAGCAGCACGGGCCGCATTTGCCGACGATGACGGACACGCGGCTGGGCCATGAGATTGCGGTGCGTGCGGCGCGAAAGGCCTACCCGAAGCGCCCGGTGGTGGTGACGCCGGTGGTCTGGTCGGGGTTATCCGAGCACCATATGCCGTTCGGGGGCACGCTGACCGTGAGCCATGCCACCTTCCGTGCATTGGTGTCCGATCTGGTGGCGGCGCTGGTGCGGCAGGGGTTCAGGGATATTCTTATTTCGAACAGCCACGGTGGCAACATGATCGCGATGCAGCAAATTTGCGATGAATTGGCCGTGGATTGCGGGGCGACTTTGGTGGGCGCGACCTATGTGACGGAGGCGGGCGAGGATCTTTCCCGCCATCTGGAGGATCAGAAGGGCGTAATGCATGCCTGCGAGGCGGAAACCTCGATGATGATGGTCTGCGAACCGCGGCTGGTGGATACCTCCGATTTGGCGGGGTTGGCG
>RFUP01000337.1 GCA_009922885.1 Paracoccaceae bacterium | reverse complement strand
GTCGAGGGCTGCGGCTCCAACGGCTGTGAATACATGACCGGTGGCGTTGCCGTGATCCTTGGCCGGATCGGTGCGAACTTCGGCGCAGGCATGACGGGCGGTATGGCCTATGTCTACGATCCGGAAGGCGCAGCTCAAGCGTTGATGAACATGGAAACGCTCGTCACCTGCCCGGTCACGGTTGCCTATTGGGAAGACCAGCTCAAAGGCCTGATCGAACGCCATGTCGCCGAAACCGGATCGGTGAAAGCCGAACGCATCCTCACAAACTGGGACACGGAAAGAGCCAACTTCCTCCAGATCTGCCCGACCGAGATGCTGGTGCACATCCCGCACCCGCTGAGCATCGAGGAAAAGGCGGTTCCGGCAGAGTGATCGGCTGAAAAGATCACCCTGATAAGAAAAGGGGCGGGCGGGCTAGACAAGCGCGCCCGCCCTATCCATTCTTGCCGCCGTTGAGGCAGAGACAGATGGCAAAAGCAAAAGCGAGCCCCAAGAAGAAAGCCGCAGCGGCCGCGAAGGCCCCACTCCCTCAGCGCATCAAGCGGTGGGTCGTGCGGGGCATGCTCGGGCTTGCGGGCTTTTTCCTTCTCTGGATCATCGTCTACAGCGTCATCGCGCCGCCCATCACGCCCTACATGATCGGTGAACGCCGCGTGCTGGGCGAGGTCGAATACGAATGGGCCGATGCCGAGGATATCTCGCCGATGGTCCTCGCCGCCGTCGTCGCGGCCGAGGATGCCAACTTCTGCCAGCACTGGGGCTTCGATGTCGGTGCCATCCGTGCCGCCATCGAAGAAGGCGCAGATCGAGGCGCCTCTACTATCACGCAGCAAGTGGTTAAAAACGCCTTCCTCTGGCACGGGCGAAGCTGGCTGCGTAAGGCGCTCGAAGCCAGCATGACCCCCGTGGTCGAACTTCTCTGGTCCAAGCGCCGTATTCTCGAAGTCTATGTGAACATTGCCGAATTCGATGAAGGCATCTTCGGTGTGGCCGCCGCCGCCCGCCACCATTTCGGCGTTGGCCCGGATGAGCTTACCGAGGTGCAGGCTGCTCGCCTCGCCATGGTCTTGCCTTCCCCCAAACTGCGCTCCGCCTCCAACCCCACCAACCGCGAGCGTGCGCGCACCGCCTCCATTCTGGATGGGGCGCACACTATCCGGAAAGATGGTCGCGCCGATTGCTTCCGCAACTGACACCGATTGCAAGCCACTCCGGCAAGAATTAGAATTTGTTATGCCTGCCGGGACGACCCGGCCCAGAAAAGGCCCATCGGGACGACCCGCTCACTCATGCGAGGTCACGAGACTGGCCTCTGGAAAGGGAACTTTATGTCCAAGCATCGCCCGCTAACGGCAAACCGCGCCGCGCTTCTGGTGATCGACATTCAGAAAAGCACGTTCATCGACGACAGCACGGTCCGTTCGATTCCCAATATGGCGAACTATCGTGATTATATGCTGGCTGGACGCGCACTGGTTGATGCGGCCCACGAAGCCGACATCCCAGTCGTGTTCGTTCAGGAAATCCATCGTGCCAATGGTGTGGATTTCGGGCGGGAACTTGATGGCAACGAAGATGTGCATTGCCTCGACAATGATCCGCGCACCGACATTGCCAAGGAAGAAATGGGCTTCCATGACGGCGACTACATCGTCCCGAAACGGCGTTACTCGGCCTTCTTCGGCACCGACCTGGAAATTCTTCTGCGCGGCCTCAAGGTGGATACGTTGTTCCTGATCGGTGGATTGACCGATGTTTGCGTGCATTACACTTTCGTTGACGCCCATCAATCCGACTACCACTGCCATGTAGTTGAGGACTGCGTTGCTGGCTCAAGCGTCGCCGCGCATGAGGCCGCACTACACGCGATGGAATATCTGCAAACCGGAGCGCGCCAAACGCGTGACAGTGTGCTCGGCGCATTCCGCCAATTGGCATGATCCTTAAGGGATAGGCTCATCTGGGCCTGATCCTATCGGCCGGGGATTGAATTCCCCGCGCCGCCAAGGCATTGAAGGATAGCCCCATTATTCTCCGGACCCCCTCAATGGCCCGCCTGTATCACGTTCCCCTCTCTCCCTTCTGCCGCAAAGTGCGCCTCAGCCTCGCCGAGAAGCGGATCGAGTGCGAATTGGTTGAGGAACGGTATTGGGAACCATCGCCGGACTTCCTCCGCCGCAACCCTGCAGGCAAAGTGCCAGTGCTGAAAATCGATGGCCGCACCCTCACCGAAAGCGCGGCGATCTGCGAATGGCTTGAGGAAAGCTATCCCGAACCTTCACTGATGCCCAAGAACCCCGACATGCGTCACGAAGTGCGCCGCCTGATCGGTTGGTTCGATGACAAGTTTCACCACGAAGTCACCTCCAAACTGCTCTACGAGCGGGTGAACAAGAAGGTCATGAAGCTCGGCTTCCCCGACAGCCGCAACGTGAAAGACGGCGCGAAAGCGATCAAGTTCCACCTCGACTATCTGACGTGGCTCCTCGAACACCGCCGCTGGCTCGCAGGCGACGCGATGTCTTTGGCCGATTTCGCCGCCGCCGCGCATCTCTCCTGCCTCGACTACATCTCCGATGTCGACTGGAACCGCTCCGAGATCGTGAAAGACTGGTACGCGAAGATCAAATCGCGCCCCGCCTTCCGCTCCATCCTCGCAGACCAGATTCCCGGCTTCCCGCCGCCCCCTCATTATGCCGATCTGGACTTCTAAATCCCCAAGGCTCCGGCCATGAGCGCGCCCCTCAAAGAGCGCCTCATCGCCCGCGCCCTCGAAGAAGGCTTCACCGAAGCACGCATGACCCATCCCCGCGCAGTCCCCGAGATGCCCGCGCGCCTCGATGCCTTCCTCTCCGCAGGCTACCACGGCCAGATGGGCTGGCTCGCCGAGCGCGCCGAATGGCGCGCCAACCCCGCCGCCCTCTGGCCCGAAGCCCGCTCCATCCTC
>RFUP01000336.1 GCA_009922885.1 Paracoccaceae bacterium | reverse complement strand
TCCGCTCGTGCACAGCCTGCATCCCCCGCTCGACCATGCCCGTCACCTCGTCCGCATGGGTATGGAGCGCCGCCACGATCTCCGGATTGGCCGAGGTCTGCACCACCTCGATCCCGCCCTCGATCACATCGATCGTGGTCTCGATCTCCCCACCCTTGGCAAAGAAGATATCGAGCGTCAGGCTCTGGATCATGATCTGCGGATCGCGCCCCTCGTCTACTCGGTCGATCATACCGATCACATGCGATTGCAGCACGCCTGCCAGCTCCGGATCAGCCGCTAAGGTGCGGGTGCGGATACCGTTCGGCAAATGCTCCACCGTGCGCGACAGCGCCGTGAAGTTCTGGAACATCTGGCGCAGCTCGTCACTTTCCTCCGCCGTCGCATCAACCCCGCGCAACCCGGGCATGTTCACTTCGTCATGCCCGGTGCCATCAGCGCCATGCATATGCCCCTGATTATGGACATGCATCATCTGCGCCCCAGCAGTTCCCACCAGCACAGCAAGTGCCAAAATCCCTAAACCGATCCACGCTTTCATGCGGCACTCCTCACTTCAACTGACTGTCTTTGGAACCGCGCCGATTGATGCCCCCGCGCATCTTCACCCGCCCGTCCCGCTCGTTCTGGCATTCGATGCACAGCTTCACCCCCGGCAAAGCCACCCGCCGCGCCTCGGGAATGTCCTCGCCGCACTCGGCGCATTCCTCAAGGCTTTCGCCCACCAAACCCTTCCGCGCCTTCATCCGCGCCAATTCGTCCTGAATCGAGGCTTCGATCTGCTCGTTCACAGCCCCGTCCGGTGCCCATCCACCCGCCATCGCCAAGCCCTCCGTTCCAAGGGATCATACGCCACCCTGCCCCGGCGGCAAGCGCGCCCAGAACCGCTCCACCAGATCCGGCGCACCCGCGTTCAGGCAACGTTCGCCAAAATACCACTGGATATATTTCGCAAAGGGGCGCTCTTCGGGCACAGCCCGTAGCGCCCGGTTCAATTCCTCCGGCGTTTTCGCGACGGTTGCGATGTGATGGAAATCCGCCTTGCCGCACAAGATCACGGGCTTACGATGCAAATAGGCCTCGATCCCCACGGCAGAATTGATCGTCACCACCCGCTCTGCCGCGCGGATCACGTCATGGATATTGGCCAGCGTCACCACAAGATGCGGATATTCCGCCTGCAACGCTTCGAGCATATCCCCGGTCTCAGGATCCAGATCACGCGGATGCGGCTTTACGGCCACAGGGCCATCCACAGCCTCCAGAACCCCGCGCAACATCGCCCAACGGTCAAGATAAAGTGTCTCGCCGACCGTCCGATGCCCCTCGGATTGCAAAAACACCGCCGCCTTCATCGCCCCCAGATCTGCAATCTCTTCCGGTTGCTCGTATCGCGACGTCCGCCCCTCCACCAAGCGCCCCCGCAACCGCCGGAAAAACCCCCGAGCCACCTCGCCATCCACTTGCGAGGGGCGAAACACGGCCTCCCCAATCGAGGAAAACGCCCGGATGCCGGAAGGGTCGAGATGCCAGAACGGGTAAATATAGGCGATCCCGGCGTTCAACGCCCTGGGATGCATAACTCGCCCATGATTGACGATGTGCACACCCGCCATCGCCTCGATCCGGTCCAGCAAACCTTCGCGCTCAATCGGCACCAACCGGATCTGCGCCTGTTGGGGCAGCCCAGCCGTAAGCTTTTGATAAAACGGCAACATCCGCGCCCGATCCCGCGTCCAATCCTCAGGCAGATGAAAATGAATTTCCGGCAAATGATCCTCCCGTCAGGCTCATCCTAGCCAGCAAATTCTTAAAGCGCCACGCGGCTTGGAAACCGGACGCGAGATAAAAGAATTCCTTCGAAATGCCTCCGGCGGGGATATTTGAAAAAGAGAAAGGAGGGCCCCCATAGTTTCTCTTTCAAAGTATCCCGGGGGGTGAATGCCGAAGGCAGAGGGGGCAGCGCCCCCCTCCCTCTCGTCTCAAACAGGTTCCAACATGCCTTTGGCACGGGCCAGCTCCTGCATGCGGTGTTGCAGTTTCTCGAAGGCGCGGACCTCGATCTGACGGATGCGCTCACGGCTCACATTGTAGCGGGCGGAGAGATCTTCCAGCGTCACGGATTCGTCGGCGAGGCGGCGCTCGGTCAGGATGTCGCGTTCGCGCTCGTTCAGCACAGTCATCGCCTCAAGCAGGAGCGCGCGGCGCGCGTCAAGCTCGTCCCGCTCTTCGAAATCCCCGGCCTGATCGGCGCCCTCGTCTTCGAGCCAATCCTGCCATTGCATCGTGCCTTCACCATCGGACCCGACCGTCGCGTTCAGCGAGGCGTCGCCACCCGACAGGCGACGGTTCATCGAGATCACCTCGTCCTGGGTGACCCCGAGATCCGTGGCGATTTTCTCGACATGTTCGGGGCGCAGATCCCCTTCCTCCAGCGCGCCGATCCGCGCCTTCGCTTTGCGCAGGTTGAAGAAAAGTTTCTTTTGGCCTGACGTCGTGCCCAGTTTCACGAGGCTCCATGAGCGCAGGATATATTCCTGGATCGAAGCGCGGATCCACCACATGGCATAGGTCGCAAGGCGGAAACCTTTTTCGGGGTCGAACCGCTTGACGGCCTGCATCAGGCCCACGTTGGCTTCCGAGATCACTTCCGCTTGCGGCAGGCCATAGCCCCGATAGCCCATGGCGATCTTCGCCGCGAGGCGCAGGTGCGAGGTCACAAGGCGGTGAGCGGCGGTCGAGTCCTGATCTTCCACCCAGCGCTTGGCCAGCATGTATTCCTCTTCCGGCTCCAGAAGCGGGAACTTCCGGATTTCCTGAAGATAACGGTTAAGCCCCCCTTCCGGGGAGGGTGCGGGCAGATTTGCGTAGCTGCTCATTTGAAAGCCCCCCAATGTTTATACAATTAACATCCTAAGTAGGAACATCTTTGATCCATTCAAGATGTGCTCCTGAACATCTTAACGCAG
>RFUP01000335.1 GCA_009922885.1 Paracoccaceae bacterium | reverse complement strand
CAATATCGTGGACGGCATGATCTATCTGCAGGTGACGCGCGGCAATCCGGGCGACCGCGATTTCGCGTTCCCCTCGGCGGATACGAAGCCGACGCTGGTTCTTTTCACCCAGTCGAAGCCCGGAATGGCCGAAAGCCCGATGGCGAAGATCGGCATGAGGGTGATCTCGATCGACGATATCCGCTGGGGCCGCCGCGATATCAAGACCGTGCAGCTTCTCTACCCGTCGATGGGCAAGATGATGGCGAAGAAGGCCGGTTGCGATGATGCTTGGCTGGTGGAAGAGGGCAAGGTGACCGAGGGCACCTCGAACAACGCCTATATCGTGAAGGGCAACCGCATCATCACGCGTGAATTGTCGAACGACATCCTGCACGGGATCACCCGCGCGGCTGTGCTGCGGTTTGCCCGCGAGGCGCAGATGGAAGTGGAAGAGCGCGCGTTTACCATTGCGGAAGCGCAGGACGCGGATGAGGCGTTCATCACCTCGGCTTCGACTTTCGTGATGCCCGTGGTGGAGATCGACGGCAAGGCGATTGGCGCCGGAAAGCCCGGTTCTGTGGCGGCGCGACTTCGCGAGATCTACCTTGAAGAAAGCCTGAAAGCCGCGATCTAAGGGCTTTTGCTGCGTCTGCATTGCCGCATAGGCAAAATCGCCTTGCAGATCGCTACGCAATTTCCTAACCCTCCGGGCAGCGAAACCGCAATTTCATTGCCCACTGCCCGGAGAATGCCGATGTCCTTCCGTCTGCAACCGACCCCCGCCGCCCGTCCGAACCGCTGCCAGCTGTTTGGCCCCGGCTCGCGCCCGGCGCTTTTCGAGAAAATGGCCGCGAGTGCAGCGGATGTGATCAACCTCGATCTTGAGGACTCGGTCGCGCCAACTGACAAAGATCAGGCGCGCGCCAATGTGATCGAAGCAATCAACACGGTGAACTGGGGCACGAAGACGCTTTCCGTGCGGATCAACGGTTTGGATACGCCCTTCTGGTATCGTGATGTTGTCGATCTCTTGGAACAGGCCGGCGACCGCCTCGACCAGATCATGATCCCGAAAGTGGGCTGCGCGGCTGACCTTTATGCGGTGGATGCACTGGTGACGGCGATTGAACGCGCCAAGGGCCGCACGAAGCCGATCAAGTTCGAAGTGATTATCGAAAGCGCGGCGGGTATTACCCATGTTGAGGAAATCGCTGCCGCAACGCCGCGCCTTGTGGCAATGAGCCTTGGTGCAGCCGATTTCGCGGCGTCGATGGGGATGCAGACCACGGGTATCGGTGGCACGCAGGAAAACTATTACATGCTGCGCGGCGGGGCCCAGTATTGGGCTGACCCTTGGCATTGGGCGCAAGCCGCAATCGTGGCTGCCTGCCGCACCCATGGCGTTCTGCCCGTGGACGGCCCCTTCGGCGACTTCTCCGATGACGAAGGCTTCCGCGCACAGGCGCGCCGTTCGGCGACGTTGGGCATGGTAGGCAAGTGGGCGATCCACCCGAAGCAGGTGGCCCTTGCGAACGAAGTGTTCACGCCTTCGGATGAAGCTGTGGCCGAAGCGCGCGAAATCCTGAAAGCGATGGAAGACGCCAAGGCGCGCGGCGAAGGCGCGACGGTTTACAAAGGCCGCTTGGTGGACATCGCTTCGATCAAGCAGGCGGAAGTGATCGTGAAGCAGGCCGAGATGATCACGAAGGCCTGATCTGGGTTACAGAGACGGAAACGGGGGCCAATGGCCCCCGTTTTTTATTGTGCGGATCGCTTAGGCTGGCTGAGTGGCTTTCATCGACGGGCGCTGCGAGAAGGCCGCGAACCAGTCGTCGAGCTTGCCATGGCCTTTGCGCCAGCCGCGCGCATCGTGGCGGAAATCGAGATACCCGAGGGCTGCGCCCAAGGCGATCTGGGCACCGGTGACATTGCCATCGAGATGGCCCATCCAATGCGCCTCGATGTGATCGAGCGCCCCGCAAATCTTACCCCACTGCGCTTCGACCCATGGTTCGAATTGCTTTTCGGCGGGGCGGAGGCGCGCTTCGTAAACCATGAGAACGCCTGCATCCATGATGCCGTCGGCCATGGACTCGAGCGTCATCGCGTCGAAATCATTGGAGGGGTAGAGGCCTGCGCCTGCGAGGCTGTCGATATAGCGGCAGATCACCGCCGAATCGTGAAGCGCGCGGCCATCGTCGCGGATGAGCGCGGGGATTTTGCCCAAGGGGTTGGCGGCCTTGGCTTCGGGTGCGGTTGCGAGTGCGGTGGTGGCCACGTTGACCAGTTCCACGCGGTCGCTCATGCCGGTTTCGTGCAGGGTCAGCAGGACCTTGCGGACGAATGGCGAGGCGGGTGAATGAATGAGTTTCATGGGCGTCTCCCTTTTGCTCCGGCGGTGAAGCTAGAGCGGGAGGGGCGCACTGTCCATGAGGCTGGTTAGGCGGGGGGCTGGCGCATCAAAGCGGCGAGCGCCGCGTTGCCTTGGCCTTCGAGCCCGTCGGCGGCGCCATTGCGGGCGTCTTCGGTTTTGTTCTGGCCGAGCTTCCATGTGGATTGCACATCGCTGACCTGCATCGCGCAGGGCACGATACCGCGCATCATCCGCTCCATGACGCCTTCGGTCATCTTGCTGGAGACCCAAGGCTTCTTGGGCAGGAGGCGTTCCTCGAAATGTGCCGAAAGGCGATCCAAGAGGTTGCGGAAGCCGTCTTCGGGTGTCAGGCGCGCTTCGCCCACGAGATGCACCGCGACGTAGTTCCATGTGGGAACCTGATCCTCCGCCCCATACCAATCAGGCGAGATATAGCCTTCGGGGCCTTCCACGATGAGCCGCACTGGCGCGCCTTGGGCGATCGCGCGGGCCATCGGGGAGTTGCGGACGAGGTGGAATTCGACGAGCGCGCCGTCTTCCGAGATCAGAAACGGGATATGGCTGGCCAAGGGGCCTTCCGGGCCTTGCGCCATGAGAATGCCGAAGGACCGCT
>RFUP01000334.1 GCA_009922885.1 Paracoccaceae bacterium | reverse complement strand
CCGTTACGAATAGCGTGGTACAAGAAAACCGCATGTATCGCCTCGCGAACCGGATTGTTGCCTCGTCAATTGGTACGGAGACGGGGCGCGGATGGGGTTGCATCAGGACCGGGACGAGGGCGATTTCTCTTGGCCGGTTCTATCGGTAAGCCTCGGAGATGACGCGCTTTTTCGGGTCGGAGGGGTAGAGCGTTCGGACCCTACGGAATCGGTCTGGCTGCGGTCTGGGGATGTGGTGGTGATGGGGGGAGAGGCGCGCCTCTGCCACCATGGAATCGACCGCGTGAAGCATGGGTCTTCGATGCTTTTGCCCAAGGCCGGGCGGATAAATCTGACCTGCCGCGTGGTGGCCTGACCCCGTTTCCGAAGCGTATGGATTGTGTCTGGATTGCGTATGGCAAGCGTCATGACGTTGGGCGGCGGTGAAGCTGCGCGCGTGCAGTTCAGGATCGCTTAAGGTTTGCGACGCGCCTGTGGCCCCGTCGGATGCCTCCGGCGGGGATATTTTTCAAAGAGAAAGACTGGCAAGGATCAATCCGCGATGCGGGGGCGACCGGAGGCTTCCACGGTGATGGTGGCTTCGAGGAAGACCTCGCGGTTCTCGGCGGTGGCCTTGCGAATGTCGCGGTTGGTTTTGATGCGGATGTCTTCGGCACCAGCCTCGCGGGCGGCGGCGAGGGCGGAGTGGGAGAGCGTATCCTCAAGCCGGGCCATGGCTTCTTCGGCCGAATTGAAATCCTCTGGTCCGGTTTCAAGATGAACGCGGAAGCGGCCTTCGGCGGGGCTGGTGACGGTGCCTGCGCGGCGCATGGTGATGCGGCCAACTACGGCACCGATGGCATTGGCGACGCCTGCATGGGAGGGCAGGATCATGTGGCAGCCGAGCATATCGCCCACGGCTGGATAGTAGGCCGGAGCCGACGCGCCGAGGCCTACCACATCGACGGCGATGCCCGCGTTGAGGCGGATCAGGCCGGAGTGACCGCCGGAGAGCCCTTTTTGCAGGAGTTCGTGGCGGGCGAGGACGTCGGGGGAGCCGTCGTAATCGCCTTCTTCGGCAAAGGCGGCTTCGAGGAGAGCAAGGCTGGTTTGATAGGTGAGGCGATCGACGATCATCTGCGCCATGACCATGGGATCGGTGGCGAGCATTTCGCCTGCGCCTGTGCGGCGGCGCATGAAGAGGCGCAGCGCCTTTTCGGCGGCGGCGGTATCCCAGACCGAGACGCGGCCCAGCATGTGCGAGGCATCCGAGGGCGTGACGCCTGCGACTTGCACGAGGCCACGGGCGACGAGGCGTTGGAGGGCGGAGAGATCGAGGCGGTTTTTCAGGACGTCGGAGAGCGGGCGGACCGTGGTGATCCGCTCAAGCAGGGCGGCATCGCGTTCGCCTAGACCTTGGGCCTCGACACCGGCGACAGGGCGGACGAAACGGCCATCGTGATCGCCGGGCAGGACGGAGCGGAGGGCGGCGTCGAGTGCGGCATGGACCATGTCTGGGTTGTCGAGCGCGATGAGCGAGACGGGGACCAAGCGGCGGGGGCCCAGAGTGACGCCGCCTTGCAGGCCTTCACCAATAAAATGCACTTCGGAGTCGCCACCGAGGCCCGTGGTGCGCATCGCGACGGCTTCGACCATGGTGCGCCAGCCGCCGACGGAGGCGCCTTGCGGGTCGATTGCGGGGCGGCCGTTGCGGAGGAGGGCCACATCGGTGGTGGTGCCGCCGATATCGGAGACGAGGGCAGTATCGGCGCCTGTGAGCCAGCGCGCGCCGACGATGGAGGCGGCGGGGCCGGAGAGGATGGTTTCGATCGGGCTTTCCTTGGCTTGCGCCGCGGAAATGAGCGCACCATCGCCGCGCACCACCATGAGGGGGGCGGTGATGCCGATTTCCGTGAGCACTTCTTCGGCGCGCCCGATGAGGCGATGGGTGAGGCCGATGAGGCGGGCATTGAGCACAGCGGTGAGGGCGCGCTTCGGGCCGTTCAGCTTGGCCGAAAGGTGATGCGAGAGGCTGACGGGGCGGCCTGTGACTTCGCGGAGGATGGCTTCGGCGGCGAGTTCATGCGCGGGGTTGCGGGTGGCGAATTGAGAGGCGACGGCGAAGGCCGAGACATCGTTGTTCTCGGCAAGCCATGCGCGGAGCGCGGCTTCATCGAAGGGATGGGCTTCTGTTCCGGCGTGGGTGTGGCCACCGGTGAGCACGATAGCGGGATCGCCTTTGAGGGCGTCTTTGAGGCCGTGGGCTTCGAGATCGCGCGCACCAAAGCCGATGTAGACGAGGCCGACGCGGCCACCTTGACCTTCGACAAGGGCATTCGTGGCGAGGGTGGTGGAGAGCGAAGCCAGCGCGATGTCTTCGACGGGCGCGCCGGAGTCTGCCAGAACCGCGCGGACGGCGCCGCCGATGCCGATGGCGAGATCATGGCGGGTGGTGAGGGATTTGGCGGAGGCGATGACTTCTGCCTCATCGCGGATCAGGACCGCATCCGTGTAAGTTCCACCCGTATCCACGCCAAGCAAAAGCGCCATGTTCAGTCTCCTTGTTCGCCCCTTGGAGATAGCGGGTTAGCGCTGTTCGTCCTGTCCATTTGCGGCATGGATGAGCCGCTTGACGGCCCATTCTGCCGCATCTGCGACGGTTTCATCGGGATCGGTGGTGAGGGCCTCGGCTGCAGGGCGGAGGCGGGGATCGGCGGAATTGCCGATGGCGTAAAGGACGTTACGCACAAAACGGTTACGGCCGATGCGCTTGATCGGACTTCCAGCGAAACGGATGCGGAAGGCGTCATCGGAGAGCTGTGCCAGTTCGGCGAGGGGTGGGTGGACGGTGCCGTCGCGGGGGGTGTATCCCGGATCGAAGGGGGCTTGGGCGAATTTGTTCCACGGGCAGACGGCGAGGCAATCGTCGCAGCCGTAGATGTGGTTGCCGAGGAGGGGGCGGAGATCTTCGGCAATCGGGCCTTTGTGCTC
>RFUP01000333.1 GCA_009922885.1 Paracoccaceae bacterium | reverse complement strand
CACGATGATCTTCACACCCGAAATCCCGGCATAACGCGCCCCCGTTTCCGAATGCCCGAAGGCGCGGATTTCGTAACCAAGCCGCGTGCGCCAGATCAGAAGCCAAACCAGAACGCAGGCGACGACCGCCAGCAGGCAGGCGAAATTCGCAGGCGCGTCCGAGGCGAAGGGGATGCCGAAGACCCCCAGCATATCCGCGAAACTCGGCAGATGCGTGGCTTCCGGGAAGCTCGCTGTGGCGGGTTCCATCACGCCCGCAGGCTTCATCACTTCGACCAAGAGATAGTTCAAAAACGCCGCTGCAATGAAGTTGAACATGATCGTCGTAATCACGATATGGCTGCCGCGCTTTGCTTGAAGCCATGCCGGAACTATGGCCCATAAGCCACCGAAAAGGCCTGCAAAAAACAAAGCGCCCAACACCGCCAAAGACCAGTGCGGCCACGGGATCTGCAAGCAGGCCACGGCCACGCCAACGCCCCCCAGAAGAGCTTGGCCCTCGGCCCCGATGTTGAAAAGCCGCGCATGGATCGCAACCGCCACGGCAAGCCCTGTGAAGATGAAATTCGTCGCATAATAGAGCGTGTAGCCCCACGCCCGCGACGACCCCATCCCGCCTTCGATCATCACCCCCAGAGCGGCAATCGGGTCATGCCCCGTTGCCATCAGCACCGCGCCCGCGCCCAGTGCGGCAAGGAAAAGCGAGATCAGCGGGATCAGAACCACGTCTGCCCATTTCGGCATCTTGTCCATACTCAGGCCGCCTTTCCGTTCATCCCGGCCATCAGAAGACCGAGTTCCTGCACCGTCGTATCCTGCGGCATCCGCTCGCCCATGATGCGCCCGTCGAACATCACCGCGATGCGGTCCGAGAGGCTCATGATCTCGTCCAACTCCACCGACACAAGAAGGATCGCCGCGCCCTGATCGCGGAGCGCCACGATCTGTTTATGGATGAACTCGATCGCGCCGATATCGACACCACGCGTGGGTTGCCCCACCAGCAGGATCTTCGGCCCCTGCTCGATTTCCCGCGCCACGACGATCTTTTGCTGGTTGCCACCCGAGAAGTTCTTCGCGGTCAGCCAAGGGTTTGGCGGGCGCACATCGAAGCGCTCCATCTTCGCGGCCGTGTCCGCTTGCAGCGCCGCGTTATCCATAAAGAGGCCGCGATTGTAGGCCGCGCTGTGGTGATAGCCGAAAGCCACGTTTTCCCACGCGAAGAAATCCATGATGAGGCCTTCGCGCTGACGGTCTTCGGGCACATGGGCAATCCCGCGCGCGCGTCGCGTCTGGCCGTTGGAATGGCGCCCCGTCAGGTCGATTTCCGCACCTTCCACCCGCACCTTGCCGCGCCCTGCGCGCATGCCGCCCAGCACTTCCAGAAGCTCCGACTGGCCATTTCCGGCCACGCCTGCGATCCCGAGGATCTCGCCCGCGCGCACCTCCAGGCTCACGCCTTTCAGGCGCTCAACGCCCTTGCTGTCGGTCACTTTCAGGTTCTCGACTTCCAGCATCGCCTTGCCGGGTTTTGCGGGCACTTTATCTACCTGCAACAGCACCTTACGGCCCACCATTAATTCGGCCAACCGCTCAGGGCTTGTCTCGGCGGTCTTGACCGTTGCGGTCATCTCGCCCCGCCGCATCACGCTCACCGTGTCGGTGATCTCCATGATCTCGCGCAGTTTGTGGGTGATGAGGATCACGGTTTTCCCCTCTTCCCGAAGCCGCGCCAGAATGCGGAAAAGCTGATCTGCTTCGGCAGGCGTCAGCACGCCTGTCGGCTCGTCAAGGATCAGGATTTCCGCGCGCCGATAGAGCGCTTTCAGGATTTCCACCCGCTGCTGCATCCCCACGCCGATCTCTTCGATCACTGCATCGGGGTCAACGTTCAGCCCGTAATCCTCGGCCAGCGCCTTCAACTCCGCCCGCGCCTTCGCCAGCGACGGGCGCAAGAGCCGCCCGTCTTCCGCACCGAGAACCACGTTCTCAAGCACGGTGAAATTCTCCACCAGTTTGAAATGCTGGAACACCATGCCGATGCCCGCCGCAATCGCAGCCTGACTGTCGGTGATCTGGACTTCGCGCCCCTTGATGCGGATCGCGCCGCTATCGGCCTTGTAGAAACCGTAGAGGATCGACATCAGCGTCGATTTCCCCGCTCCGTTCTCGCCAATGATGCCATGGATCGTGCCGGGCATCACGCGCAGGGAAATATTCTTGTTGGCTTGCACAGGCCCGAAAGCCTTTGAAATGCCAGTGAGTTCGAGCACAGGGTCAGTCATCGGAATTTCCGCGTCACTGTTAAAAAAGGGCCGCACTGATTGGTCAGCGCGGCCCCTCGTTTCAAGCCGTGTAGCTCTGCCTTAGAAGGTCAGGGCCGGGCAGGTTTCGTCGGACATGTAGTCGTGAACCTTGAGTTCGCCCGAGGAGATCTTGGCAGCGGCATCATCAACAGCGGCCTTCATCTCGGCGGAAACCAGTGCCGCGTTATGCTCGTCGAGCGCGTAACCCACACCACCGTTGGCAATGCCCATCACGTTGAAGCCGGTTTCCATCGCATCACCTGCCTTGAACGCATCGTAAACAGCATTGTCCACGCGCTTCATCATCGAGGTCAGAACCTTGCCCGGATGCATGTAGTTCTGGTTTGCGTCCACGCCGATCGACAGGATGTCCTGATCAGCAGCCGTTTGCAGAACGCCCACACCCGTGCCGCCTGCTGCGGCATAGACCACGTCTGCGCCTTGGCTGATCTGTGCCAACGTCAGTTCCGAACCCTTCACCGGGTCGTTCCAAGCCGAAGGCGTGGTGCCGGTCATATTGGAGATCACGGTCGCATCGGCCTTAACGGCCTTCACGCCCTGCGCATAACCGCAAGCGAATTTGCGGATCAGCGGGATATCCATGCCGCCGATGAAGCCAACGGTGCCCGACTCAGACGCCATCGCCGCCATCATACCGACGAGG
>RFUP01000332.1 GCA_009922885.1 Paracoccaceae bacterium | reverse complement strand
GTATTCCAAGAGTTGATCAAAGCGCTGAGGGTATTCAGATACCTGTTTCTTGTGCTCACATTTGGCCAAGCAGACCATGTGATGCGCCTCACCTCTTGCCGATCAAGGTCTTTAAGTTTTGTTGCGGGACCGCTGAAAGCTGCTGCAATGACACCGACTACTCGGTTCACATCATTTTCATGTTTAGCTTGCTTCCGTGGGGATCTCTCTTTGTCTTGCTGGCTCACTCTTAGGTAAGCTAGGCGGGCTTCCTCTAGAGTTGGTTCAAGCGAGACTTTGATCTTTCCAGAAGCTATTTGCAGACTGGCCTCGATCAAAGCTTCGTTGTCGGATTGCTTTCTAGGAACGGTATAGTTGGCCTGAGCCCACTTGCCTGAAGCATAGTCTTTTTGCATCTGCTCGTAGTCGACGGTTTCGTCGTCTAGCTGATCTAGCAAGAGTTCTTCAATTAAAGCTACGTGCTGGTTCCATTCACTCAGCTTTACCTCATACGCATCCCACTGACTTGGAGTGCGCTCAGTTGGTGGTGTCGGCCTTAAGTCAGGTGAATAGCCAAAACGGCGTGCGCTACTCTTTGCAAAAGCGATTACATCATTTTGCGTTTTGAGTTTACTTTGCAGGGCAAGCTCTGCCAGCCTGCAACTGTCATCAAACTTCTCATTGGTCTCCAGCCAAAGTCTATGAGCTAGACGCTCATCTTTGGTGTTGAAGGCTTCCTTCCATTCAGTCTTCCCAAGAATGGTTTTCAGGTGATCCGGAACACGACGGCGGTACGAGTAGAATCCGGAGGGAGAGCGCCTGAGGTAAGATAGTTTGGCAGCCATTTATCGGTCTCAGTGTACCGTTTGTGTACCGATATTGTGTACCACAATTGCCGTTGAAAGCCAATAAACATTGGTTTCAAGCAGCAATTTGAGGATTTTTGGCTCCGGCGGTAGGGATCGAACCTACGACCAATTGATTAACAGTCAACTGCTCTACCGCTGAGCTACGCCGGAACACGAGGCTGCGTATAGCAACCGGAATTCGGGGCGTCCAGAGGGAGGTGCGCGATTTTTTCCAAAAAATTTTCACCTCAGGATTTCAGCGAGAAAACCGCGTCACTTGAAAGATGCGGCGCAGCAGACACAATGGATTTTCCATGTAAATCAACCAGATGCGCAAAGACGTTCCGGCTGGCCGCTCCCATCAAGGCGCGCGGAGTTTCGGTGTATATGCGCAAAGCCAGCTCCATCGCAGTTCCTTCTGCTTCTCCCAGTGCAGCCAAAATCTCGCGCTCCCGCCCTTTCCGGTGTGCGATGAGCGCGGCTATGCGCGCCTCTGGTTCCACAACCTCCCGACCATGACCTGGATAGAGCACGCGGGCCCCAAGGCCCGAGAGCTTCACACAAGACGCCAGGAAATCCGTCAGGTCGCCATCTGGAGGCGAGACGAGCGACGTGGCCCATCCCATCACCAGATCACCGGAAAACACCCTGTCGCCAAACTGGAAGCTCAAGTGATTGCCGAAATGCCCCGGCGTGTGATGCGCCACAACGCTCCACCCCTCCGCCGCAACACTCTCCCCGTCCGCAAGGCAAACATCCGGCACGAATCCCGCGTCTATGCCTTCGCCGCCACCAGCCATTCCGCCCAGGGCGAGGCCCTCCATCACCGAACTGCGCCCGGCATAGGCATCACCAAAGGCCCAGACCTTACAGCCCACCTCTGCCGCAAGCCGTGCGGCCAAGGGCGAGTGATCAAGATGGGCATGGGTTACAAGCACATGGCTGATCCGCTGCCCCGGTTGGATGGCCGCCAGAATTGCCGCAAGATGCTTCGGGTCATCGGGCCCCGGATCGATCACGGCAATATCGGTTTCACCCAACAGATAGGTGTTCGTACCTCGGTAGGTCATGGGGGAGGGGTTCGGTGCCAAGAGCCGTCGTACCGAAGGGCCGATCTCCTCAGCAACGCCGACTTTTGGGGTAAAACTCGGATCCGGATCCTGCACGCGCCTCTTCCTTCTTTCTTGCCCTGTGGCTAGCATCGCCACATGAACTTTATCTGGCTCAAACGTTATCTGCCACGCGGCCTTTACGGAAGGGCGGCGCTGATTCTGATTTTGCCCGTCGTCACGTTGCAACTCGTGATCTCGATTGTCTTCATCCAGCGCCATTTCGAGGGCGTCACCGTGCAGATGACCCAAGTCGCCGCCCGCGAGGTAGCCCTAGTGTTGGCCGAAATCCGCAGCGGTGATCCGGAGCGCGAACTCGCCCTAGAATCGGCGCTGTCGCTCGATGTCGTGCCCGGTCGGGAAGTGCCACCTCAGGATTTCCGCCGCTGGTATGACCTCACAGGCCTCGTCGTGATCCGCACCTTCCGGGAATCGCTCGATGGGCTCGTGGCCATCGAACTCACCGATGATCGCAGCCTCACCCTTCATCTCGCTTCGCCCGAAGGCCCCTTGGCGGTAACGCTGGACCGCCGCCGCGTCTCGGCCACCAATCCGCATCAGCTCTTCGTCAACATGCTCTTCTTCGGCGCGTTGATGACCCTGATTTCCTACATTTACCTCCGCAACCAACTCCGCCCGATTACGCGCCTCGCCCAAGCCGCCGAGGCCTTCGGCCGTGGCCGCACGATCCCCTACAAGCCCGCCGGTGCCGCCGAAGTCCGCACCGCCGGCACTGCCTTTCTCGATATGCGCGCCCGCATCGAGCGCCAGATCGAACAGCGCACCTTGCTTCTCTCCGGCGTCAGCCACGATCTCCGCACGCCGCTGACGCGGATCAAACTCGGGCTGTCCCTGATGCGCGAAGACCCCGAAACCGCCGCGCTCGAAAAAGACGTCGACGAAATGCAGCGCATGATCGACGGCTTTCTGTCCTTCGCGCGCGGAACGGCAGAAACCGAACCGGAACGCGTCGATCCCGCCGCCTTGGTGCGCGAGCTGGTGCAGGATTGGCAGCGCGAAGGGCAGGCCGTGGC
>RFUP01000331.1 GCA_009922885.1 Paracoccaceae bacterium | reverse complement strand
GTCGCCGTCGTAGTCCACGCGCAGATACGCCTCGACGTACAGAAGGCGCCGCTGCATCGGGTTCATGGAATCATTCGATCCCATCGTCGTGGACAGCGGCTGGCGGGCCAGATATTCGTCATTCGTATCCAGATCGGTCGACGAGATGTTCGGCTCGATCTCCTCCATGTCGTAGCCCATCTGCAACAGCTCGCCAACAGTGAGCATCTGGCGGTGGGCGATGATCCCGGCCTCGTCAAACGAGCGGGCACGGCGATCAATGATCAGCTCCTCGGGCGGCACGGCCATGATGCGGATGCGCCCGTCGCGCAGTACGCGCTTGATCTGCACATCGTGCAGCATTGGCACAGCCGGAGGCATCATGCCGGCGGCCGCAGCCTGCATCTGCGCATCGGCAATCGCGGCCTCGGAGACGGCGGGGTCAGGATACGAGACGATGACCTTCACATCGGCATCTTCGGCCATCAGCATCTGCACCGTGGCGTCGTCCAGGCCCGAGTAATCTTCAATCCTTACTTCGGCGGTCTCTTCCCACCAGTATTTGGCGATGCCGCACTTGCGCACCAATGCGTCCTTAAAGATCGCATAGGACTGCATGAAGCCATTGTTATCGGCAGAAAAGACGTAATTGGCGTAGTCGGTGGCCTGCTGGGCGTTCGCCTCGTCCTCCGGACCGCGGGGCATGAACTCCACCACGTTCTCGGACGAGAAGAACACGCGCATGAGCGACGGCATCATGGCCGAGACCGTGTCGCGCACCTCCATTGCCACGACCTGCGATCGGCCATCTTCTTCGTTGCCAAACGGGTCGCCCCGGTAGTACTCCGTGCCCTTGGCGCGAATCGGAGAAATGTCCGAATCAATGTAAGAAACGGCGTCCGTCAGCTCGCCGTTAATGATCGACTGCAGCTCGGCGTCGTCCATGACTTGCGGCGCTGCGACATCTACTGACACGGGCATTTCGTTTGTATTCATATCCTCACCATTTCACCTTGTTGGCCCAGTACGCCGCGCTCATCTTGCCCTTGGCAATGTTCTGCGCGTGACGAGCCTTGAACGCCTCATTACGCTTAGTGCCCTCGGGCGAACCGCTCACGCCTTGCTGGCCAAAGCGAATCAACTTGACAGCATCACCGGATTTTGCAAGCACAGCATGGTACTTAGTGGCATGGCCAGGCGTGCGCTTTGGCTTGTTATAGCCAGAGAAAACCTCGGAACCGCGTTTAATCGTCATTGCTGCGCCCCAAACCACTCAAGTGCGTATTCTGGCCGATTTTCCCTGATCCAGGGAACCGCCGCCAGCGTCAAAGCCTCGCCGTCCATCCCCGTCGACTGCGATCCGACGTGATGAACATACGAGCGGGACAAGAAATTCTCGTACCCGGCGGCCGCCAAATCGCGGCAATGCACATCGTCCGAGTACCAATTTAGCGGCGGGAACTTCGCTACGGCCCAAGCCTGGCGCGAGATATACCCGAATATAGGCGAGACCACCTCCATCGGGCAAATGCATTCTTCCCAGGGGAACTTAAAGTATTGCAGCTCCTGCTTGAAAGGATTGCTGCGAATATTCTGCATCGGCCGCGCCGCATCGCAGCGAGACACAACCCACCCGATAGGCTCGCCCACCTCGTGCTGCAGCGTCACCACGTCATCGAGCAAATCGTAGTAGCTGGTCGGCGTCAGCACAACATCGTCGTTTGCCACCACCACGCCGTCGTACCCGTCGGCAAACGCGATATCAATGATCTCGTTGTAATCGGCGCCGAAGTTATTCGCTGCGCCGCGCACCTGCTTATAAACGTCGTAGCGCGGGGCATTGAAGGGCGTGCGCAGATAGACCTTGACGGCCGGCGCGTACTCGCGGCAGCTGGCGAGCATCACCGGCAAGCACTTGCCAGAGACACTCGCCACCACGATTGCCACCTTCATTTCTTCGGTTTCTTGGCCGTCTTGGCCGCTGCTTTAAAAGCGCCGGCCGTGGGGGCGCCGGGGGCACCAGGTTTACGCATACGCTCACCCGAGCCCGCCTTGATGCGCTCGCGCTTGGCGGCAATGTTGGCGTAAAGGCCAGCAGGTTTAGCTTTCATCGTCTTCGCCCTCCATAGCAGCATTAGATCCGGGGGCGTACTCTTCGCCCTCATCTTCGCCCTCAACTTCTTCGTCTTCAGCGATCCAGGCGCGGCAGGTACGCGAGGCCGCGCACTTAAAGTCAAAGATCTCGCAGTAACCCAGATCGCCAGCATCAATCACCGACCACGGATCGCCGTCATCGCCCATGCCCTTAGCGATGCACTGCAGCATTCCCTCGCTGCGGTTAAAAGCGCCGCAGTTACCGCACCGCGACATCTTCGCGTCTTCGGGCGAAACTTCCCACTCTTTGGCCATCTCGCGCCAGAAACCCGTATTAGGCAGCGCGGGATTCTCCGGGCCGTACATCGCCGCTTCAATGGCGCGGCCGCGGTTCTTCAGGTTCAACGTAACGTCGCCCGTAGCGGGCGGGCAGGCCATGCCTTTACCTTGCATTTCGTCCATCACTTACCCCTTTTTGCAGGTTTGGATTTACCCGCCTCAGACAATGCAATAGCAATGGCCTGCTTCGGGTTCTTGACAACTTTACCGCCGGCTCCGGAGTGCAGCTTACCCTTGCCAAACTCCGTCATCACCTTGCTAATCTTCTTCTCAGCCTTGGTCTTTTTCATCGCAATTCACCTTTTAGGTTAAGCCAACCGGGGAATATTACGCCGCAGCGGCTGATTCCACTTCGTGCTCGCGCTGGAGCCGTAAGTGCCCACTACAGCATCGGAAGCAAACGTAAGACAAAACGCATCAGCCCGGTCAGGCGAGGGCAGACCGCGTTTACGGATCTCGTCCTTACCCTCGATCTGAATCTTGCCGCTGCTGGTGAAACTGTAACGCACAGTCGCCAATTCCGATACCAGCATCTCATCCTTGGGCAGCCAGCAGTCCC
>RFUP01000034.1 GCA_009922885.1 Paracoccaceae bacterium | reverse complement strand
ACATCAGGCAATTTTACTTCTGGTGGAATAATCGAAACTCTCACAACAGTCCAATCATCTTCTGGATCTGATTTATCTTTAAATGCTAATGGTGCTAATAGAGATGTGTTCTTTAAAGTCAATAGCAGCACATTGGCAATGGTGCAAGGCTCTACTGGCAATTTTGGTATTGGTACGAATTCACCTTCTCGTGCTTTGACAATTGAAAAATCTGGTGCGGCTTTCCCATCAGCATCAGCGATCAAGAGCACGACACCCGAACCAATTTGAGCCTTATGCGCATCGATCAGCGCAGGAAGGTCTTTACCGGACACGCCGGAGAGGACTTGCGCCACGAATTTGATGCCCGCCACATCGCGCGCATCCGAGCCGCCTTTCGCACCGCCACCCATCGCGACTTCGCGACGAAGTTGCGCGACCTCGTTCTGCAGGGCTTTGCGTTCGTCCATAAGAGCCTTGACGCGCTGCGCCAGATCACCGCCCTGGGCTTTCAAGAGGCCCGCGATTTCGGCCACAACGGCGTCTTGCGCCTTGAGATGGGCCATCGCGCCTTCGCCCGTCAAGGCTTCGATCCGGCGAACCCCAGCCGAAGACGCACTATCGCCAAGAAGCACAAAGGCACCGATGTCGCCCGTGCGGGTGACGTGGGTTCCGCCGCAGAGTTCGAGGCTGTAGGTCTGCTTGTCGACGCCCTTACCGCTGCCTGCGAGGGTGCCCATCGACACAACGCGCACTTCATCGCCGTATTTCTCGCCGAAAAGCGCTTGAGCGCCGAGGCCACGCGCATCGTCGGGCGTCATGATCCGGGTATCGACAGCCGTGTTCTGGCGGATGAACTCGTTCACCTCGGCCTCAACGGAAGTGAGTTCCTCGGCGCTGAGCGCCTTGGTGTGGCTGAAGTCGAAACGCAAACGGTCAGCCGCGTTAAGGGAGCCGCGCTGCGCCACGTGATCGCCAAGCGCGCGGCGGAGTGCTTCGTGGAGGAGGTGCGTGGCGGAGTGGTTGGCCCGGATCGCGGAACGGCGGGCGTGATCCACGTCGAGCACGGCACCAACGCCCGGAGCAACCTCACCGGATTGCACTTCGACTTGATGGAGGAAAACGCCAGCAACCTTGCGCGTGTCTGTCACCTTGGCCGAGAAACCATCAGCCGAGATCACACCCGTATCGCCAACTTGACCACCGGATTCCGCGTAGAACGGGGTTTGGTTCAGAACGAGCGTGCCGCTTTCGCCAGCGGAGAGCTTCGGAACCACCGCTCCATCTTTGACGATGGCGAGGATCTGGCCCTCGGCGCTCTCGGTATCGTAGCCCAAGAAGTCAGTCGTGCCATGCTTCTCGGCAATGTCATACCAGATGGAAGCATCAGCGGCTTCGCCCGAACCGGACCAAGCAGCGCGTGCTTTTGCCTTTTGCTCATCCATGGCGGCGTTGAAGCCATCGGTATCAACCGTACGGCCCTTCTCGCGCAGGGCATCCTGCGTGAGATCGAGCGGGAAACCAAAAGTGTCATAGAGCCGGAACGCCGTGGCTCCGGGAAGCGCTTGACCTTCATCGAGGTCTTGCAACTCGTCGTCGAGAAGGCGCAGGCCACGGTCCAGCGTTTGCTTGAAGCGGGTTTCTTCCAGCTTGAGCGTTTCTTCAATGAGCGCGCGGGCACGAACCAGTTCAGGATAGGCTTCACCCATCTGATGCACGAGTTCCGCGACCAGGCGATGCATCACCGGATCCTTTGCCCCCAGCATATGCGCATGGCGCATCGCGCGGCGCATGATGCGGCGCAGGACATAGCCACGGCCATCATTGGAGGGCATCACGCCATCAGCGATCAGGAAGGACGTGGAGCGCAGGTGGTCCGCGATCACGCGATGATGGGTTTTGCCGGGGCCATCGGGGTCCGAGCTGGTCGCGTGGGCCGAGGCCTCGATCAACGCGCGCATAAGGTCGGTGTCGTAATTGTCGTGCTTACCCTGCAAGAGCGCGCCAATGCGCTCAAGGCCCATACCGGTGTCGATCGACTTCGCTTCAAGTTCGCGGCGCGAGCCATCTTCAAACTGCTCGAACTGCATGAACACGTTGTTCCAGATCTCGATGAAACGGTCGCCATCCTCTTCCGGCGAGCCGGGCGGGCCGCCCCAGATCGACGGGCCGTGATCGTAGAAAATCTCGGTGCAAGGGCCGCAGGGGCCGGTCGGACCCATCATCCAGAAATTGTCATTCGTGGCGATGCGGATGATCTTGTCATCCGAAAGACCGGCCACCTTTTTCCAGAGCGTCGCGGCCTCTTCATCGGTGTGATAGACGGTGACCAAGAGGCGCTTCGGATCGAGGCCGAAATCTTTGGTCAAGAGTTCCCAAGCGAAGGGAATGGCTTGCTCTTTGAAGTAATCGCCGAACGAGAAATTCCCCAGCATTTCAAAGAAGGTATGGTGACGTGCGGTGTAACCGACATTGTCGAGGTCGTTGTGCTTGCCACCAGCGCGCACGCATTTCTGGGCGGTGGTGGCCCGTTTGTAATCGCGATGTTCGACCCCGGTGAAAAGGTTTTTGAACTGCACCATGCCCGAGTTGGTGAACATGAGCGTCGGGTCGTTGCGTGGAACCAGCGGAGACGAGGCCACCACTTCGTGACCGTTGCGCGCAAAGAAGTCGATGAACGTGGAACGAATGTCTTTAAGGCTTGTCATTTTCGTCTCTTGATGGCCCGGGGTTCGGTCCGATTTAGCCCCCCCATGGCCTGCTGTCCATGGGATAGGTGGAATATGCAAAAAGGGCACCGTGTTTACGGTGCCCTTTTGTTTTTCGCTCAACGTGGGAAGGGCTTAGCCTTCCATCACATCGTCGTTGTTGCTCTCTTCGCCGGAGAAGCCGAAGTCGAGGCCATGGGCTGCCCGAATCTTGTCTTCGATTTCCAGCGCGAGCGCCGGATTGTCCTTGAGGAACGTCTTGGCGTTTTCACGCCCCTGCCCGATCCGTTCATCCCCGTAGGAGAACCAAGCGCCGGATTTGTCCACGACCCCAGCCTTCACGCCCAAATCCAGAAGCTCGCCGGTTTTGGAGATGCCTTCGCCATACATGATGTCGAATTCGACCTGTTTGAAAGGCGGCGCCACCTTGTTCTTGACCACTTTCACGCGGGTCGAGTTGCCGACCACTTCATCACGGTCCTTCACAGCACCGATGCGGCGGATATCGAGACGGACGGAGGCATAGAACTTGAGCGCGTTGCCGCCCGTGGTCGTTTCCGGGCTGCCGAACATCACTCCGATCTTCATCCGGATCTGGTTGATGAAGATCACCATGCAGTTCGAACGGCTGATCGAGGCCGTGAGTTTCCGCATTGCCTGGCTCATGAGGCGGGCCTGAACACCCACATTCGAGTCGCCCATATCGCCTTCAAGCTCGGACTTCGGCGTAAGCGCCGCAACCGAGTCGACTACAACGAGGCTCACGGCACCGGAGCGCACGAGCGTATCGACAATTTCGAGCGCCTGTTCGCCGGTATCGGGCTGCGAAATCAGCAACTCGTCAAGATTGACGCCCAGCTTCTTGGCATATTGCGGGTCAAGCGCGTGTTCCGCATCGACGAAGGCGCAAATGCCACCCTTCTTCTGTTCCTCGGCAACCACATGCAGAGTGAGCGTGGTCTTGCCCGAGGATTCAGGGCCATAGATCTCGACAATCCGGCCTTTCGGCAAACCACCGATCCCGAGCGCGATGTCGAGCCCCAGCGAGCCTGTCGATGTGGCCTCGATTTCCATAACCGGGTTATCGGCCCCGAGCTTCATGATCGAGCCTTTGCCGAACTGGCGTTCGATCTGTGCCAGAGCTGAATCGAGGGCCTTTTGCCGGTCTGCGTTGCGCTTGTTATCCATAGAAAGAAGATCTGCCGTTGCCATGTTCCGCTTCCTTATCCCACACCGCTCCATGAGCGGCAATGCTAGGTTTGTTCTTGTCTTGTTCTTATCCGTTATGAGCACAAAATGAGAACATTACAAGTAGAATTTACCTCGATATGTTTTCTCCTTAGTGATTAAGATTAGGTTTACAAATGTGGGGAGTGTGGGCTGGATGCTTGTTTTTTGGAAAGAGCGACTTGTTTTTCTGTCTGTGCCCAAGACTGGAACCACCGCTTATGAAGCGGCCCTCGCGTCGCGCGCGGCGATGTCTATCCAAGATCCGCCCGATCTGAAACACGCGCCGGTCTATCGTTACAATCGGTTCTTTCGACCGATGATGGAGAAGTTTGGCGCGGACGACATGGAAACGTTGGCCGTTATGCGAGAACCTGTTTCCTGGTTGGGAAGTTGGTATCGGTATCGCCGCCGCCCGTTCATGAAAGGGCAACGCAATTCGACCCATGACGTCAACTTCACGGAATTCGTGAGCGCTTATCTGGAGGATAAGCCACCTAGTTTCGCGAATGTTGGCAGCCAGGCAAAATTCCTCGAACCGCGCCCGAATGGAACCTCGGTCGATCACCTCTTCCGTTACGAGAACCAAGCGGGGCTGGTGAAGTTTCTCGAAGAACGTTTGTCGACGAAAATCGAGACCACGCGCGAAAATGTTTCGCCTGAGATGGCACTAGAACTGGACGCGACCGTGGCCTCGAAACTGCGCGGGAAATGTGCCGAAGATTTCGATCTCTGGGAAGGTTTGGCGGCCGGTTAAACCGTTGCGAGATGCTCTGCTACGGTTTGCGTCAACTGTTTCAGAGAGAAGGGTTTTTGCAGGAAAGTGGCGTTCGGAATATGCTCAAGCGCTTCCAGAATATTGCTCTCCGCATAGCCGGACATGAAGACCACTGGTAAGGTAGGACGGTCAGAAAGCGCCTCTCTCACCCATGTTGGGCCGTCCTTTCCGGGCATGATGACATCACTTAGGAGGATATCGGTGGAAAACTCGGCATCCGAGAGGATTTCAAGCGCGCGTTCACCGGAATCCGCCTCGACAACCGAGAAACCGCTCGCCCGCAGTGCCCGGGACGCAAAGGCGCGCACAGGGGCCTCGTCTTCCACCAAGAGGATCGAACCCGCGCACACTTTCGGCAGGATCGCCACGGGATTGGGTTTTCGGATTTCGGCGAGAGCAGTCGTCTCTTCTGCAGCTGGAAAAATCAGCGTGAAGGTCGTGCCCTGCCCGACGATGCTGTCGACGAAGACAAACCCGCCGGACTGTTTGACAATCCCATAGACGGTCGAGAGGCCTAGCCCGGTTCCTTCGCCGGTCTTCTTGGTCGTGAAGAAGGGTTCGAAGATCTTCGGCATTTTATCTGCAGCTATGCCGCATCCGTTGTCCGACACATGGATCGACACGTAGGCACCCGGCGAAAGCGTAACCCTGTCTTTGTGAAGCGGCGACTTGATGGTCAGGTTCTCGGAAGTAACGCGGATTTCGCCCTGCCCTTTCATGGCATCCCGGGCGTTCACTACGAGGTTCATGAACACTTGCTCGATCTGACGCTTGTCAGCCTTGATGGGGGCGAGGTTCGGCTCATGCTCCAGAACGAGCGAGACATTCTCACCCACCAGCCGATTGAGCAGGTGGGTCAGATCGGACAGGCTTTCGCGCAGATCGATCAATTGCGGTTCAAGCGTTTGTTTACGAGAGAAGGCGAGAAGCTGCCCGACAAGACCCGCTGCCCGATTGGCGTTCTGGTTGATCTGCACAAGGTCTTGATAGTCGGCATCGCCTGAATCATGCTTCAGAAGAAGCAGATCGCAGTGGCCGGAAATGGCGGTCAGCAGGTTGTTGAAGTCATGCGCGATGCCACCGGCCAACTGCCCGATGGCTTGCATTTTCTGGCTTTGGACGAATTGCAATTCGAGGCTTTTGATATCGGTTGCATCGGACATAACCGCCATGATCGCGGTCTTTTCCGTTGGGTTCCGGACCGCCGACAAGCTGATCTGGACAAAGGTTTCCCGATCCGTGCGCTTCAGCTTCATGAACTCAGGGCGCCGAGGGGCCTGCCCGCCTCGCACCTCGTTCAGCCATCCTTGCAGCGGCCGCCCAAGCCCCCCCATGGCATCGGACAGCGCAGCACCCGGATTTCCAACGCTGCCGAGCAATTCCCTGGCCGCAGAATTCAGCTCGGAAATAGAACCGTCTTGGCCCAGATACATGGCGGCAACGGGCAGGCAATCCAGATCGAACTTGTTCTCGGTGGAATGCACAGGGATCATCAGAAGCTCCCGCCGCCCTGCCGCCGAACGCCCCTCTTCGACGAGCGCAAGAGCGGGGCCGCGCAGAGTGGAAAGCCTGTTGACCGCGCCGATACGCAGCGGTTGCTCGGGGAAAAGTTCATCGATACTGCGCGTGCGCCCACCCACAAAGAGCCGCGCGGAATCGTTCATTGCGAGCACCGTTCCATTGCGACCCAGTGAGAGTGCGGGAATAGCGGCGTGATCGGTGGCCTCCGCTTCTTTTTCGGACACCCGCCACACGAGGTAATTCTGCCGGACCAACCGGACCGAGACTTCAATCGTGCCGCCTGCAGCAGTGTAAATGGCTTCCGAAGCTTTCCCGGCCGCGAGCGCCCGATTTTGGAGCCGTAGGATCGCGAGTGATGGCGATGCAACCTTCTGGCCCAGAAAATCCGACACATGTTTGGAGGCCCCGAAGTTGCGCGACGCGCTCGAATTTTCTACGAGCACATGACCTCCCTTGTCTGTCAGCCAGCTCGAAACCTCAGCGTGTTCCAGGTATCCGGAACTCATCGCAGTGAAAGAGCGCTGCCGGAAATTCCGAAACAACTGATAGAGGGCCAAAGCGGCGGCGGATGTAAGCAACACTGTTGCCAGAGTGGAGAACAGGTGTTCAAACGCGTCTAGCGGGCCAAAAACAGCAGCTAGAGCCAGAAGGCTTCCGAGGAACAACGCGACCGTAGACGGATTGGCACCGCTCCACGTCAATTCCCCGCCGATGGACCTGTGGTTCTGCCTCAGCACCTTCGCCCCCTTCTTACCGGAGAAGACATCGCATCAAGAGATTAATGCGCCCTTAACGGGTGAGGGGATCTATTACGCCTTAAGAGTGATTAAGGCAATATAAAATCCATCTGAGGTTGTATTTGGCTTCCAGTGCTCTTGTTGGAGAAGTGACCATTCGCCAGTCTTCGAAAGGAAAGCGCTGACGATCCCCTCGTTTTCTTCTTCAAGAACCGAGCAAGTGGCATAGGCCAGAACGCCGCCTTTCTTAACGAGGGCGCTCGCCTCCTGTAGAATGCTGGCCTGAAGCGCACAGGTGCGCTGAAGGTCCGCTTCAGACAGCTTCCATTTGGCTTCGGGCGAGCGACGCCACGCGCCTGATCCGGTGCAGGGCGCATCGCAAAGCACCAGATCATAAGGGCCCTGCCCCCCGGCTGCACCCGGTGCGAGCAGCTTAACGCGCACCCCTGCCCGCTCCGCGCGCTCTTTGAGCGGCGCCAAGCGGGAGGCGCTGATATCATGTGCGAAGTAGTGCGCGCTTTGGCGAGCCGCCATTGCGAGCGTTTTACCACCGCCGCCTGCGCAATAGTCGAGAATGCGCCCGCCCTTCGGCAAGGGCAATCTGTCGACAAGTGCTTGGCTGCCAGCATCCTGCAACTCGAAATGCCCGTCCTGAAACTCGGGCAGTGCAGTCAGATTTCGCGCCTCCGCACCCAGTGTAAGGGCTGACGGGGAAACAGGATTTACCGTTGTCGCAATGCCGTGAGCGGCTAGGCCTTCCTGCAATTTCTCGCGTGTTGTCTTGGCGAGATTCGTGCGGAGGGTCGTCGGAGCGCGCGCGCGCAAAGCGCGTTCGACGGAGGAGGCTTCGCTTCCAAGAGACCGTTCGAACGCCGCGTAAAGCCAATCCGGCAGATCAAGAATGGTTTCCTCAGGCGGGTTCATCAAAAGTGCGGTCTCGCCATCGCTCAAGGCCGCAGGTGCATGTCGATCTCCGGTAAAGATCTCGGCAACAGGCCCAGCATCCAGCCGCAAGAGACCGAGAACGATCCCGCGCCCCGACAAAGCGCCACCATTATGCGCCGCGCTATTCCGGCGGCGGAGGCCATCGAACACGATATCGCGGATGGCGGCGCGATCCTTGGAGCCCGCGAACCTGCTCGCCCGCGCCCAGTTCGTCAGGGCTTTTTCGGCAGAGCCGCCTTCGAGTATCCGGTCGAGGATTTCGATGGCGGCCTGATATCGGGCGGCAGGTGTCACTCCGGGCTCCAGTCCGTCTTAAGCGCGAAGGTCAGCCAACGCGGTAGTTGGGGCTTTCGCGCGTGATCTGCACGTCATGGACATGCGACTCCTTGAGGCCCGCGCCAGTGATCTTCACGAAATTGCAGTTGTGGCGCATTTCTTCGACCGTGGCACAGCCGGTGTAGCCCATGGCTGCCCGGAGGCCGCCAACCATCTGGTGCAAGACGGCAGCAACGGTGCCCTTGTATGGCACCTGCCCTTCGATGCCTTCCGGCACGAGCTTGTCGGAAGCTGCATCTTTCTGGAAATAGCGATCTGCCGAACCGCGCGCCATAGCGCCGAGCGAGCCCATTCCGCGATAGGCTTTGAACGAACGACCGTTCCAGAGGATCACTTCGCCCGGAGACTCGTCGGTGCCTGCGATAGCCGAGCCGACCATCGCGCAGGAAGCGCCTGCAGCAATCGCTTTAGCAAAATCGCCGGAATACTTGATGCCGCCATCCGCAATAACCGGCACGTCACGGGCTTCGCGTGAAGCGTCCATGATGGCCGTAAGCTGAGGCACACCGACGCCAGCAACGATCCGCGTGGTGCAGATCGAACCAGGGCCGATCCCGACCTTCACCGCATCCGCGCCCGCGTCGATGAGGGCACGCGTGGCTTCTGCCGTTGCCACGTTGCCCGCGATCACCTGAACTTCGTTCGAAAGCTTCTTCACCCGCTGCACGGCTTCGATCACGCCCGCGCTATGGCCATGCGCGGTGTCGATCACCACGATGTCACACCCTGCGTCGATCAGCGCCTCAGAACGCTCGAACCCTGCGTCGCCAACGCCCGTTGCAGCGGCAACGCGCAGACGGCCGAGGTTATCTTTGCAGGCAGTTGGGTTCAGAACGGCTTGCTCGGTGTCTTTCAGGGTCAGAAGGCCCGTGAGCTTACCTTTGCCATCGGTGACGAGAAGCTTCTCGATCCGGCGCGCTTTCATAAGGCTCTTGGCCTGTTCGAGGTCCGCAGGCTCCGAAAGCATGGCGAGATTATCTGCCGTCATCATCACGCGAACAGGCGTGTCATCAGAGGTGGCAAAGCGCATGTCACGATTGGTGACGATACCGACGATCAGGCCGCGCTCATCCACCACCGGAAAGCCCGTTACGTTGAAGCGGGCCTGCAACTCCTTGGCGTCTGCCAAGGTTTGATCGGCGCGCAGCGTAATCGGGTTGTAAACGATGCCGCTCTCGAACCGCTTCACCCGGCGCACTTCCTGCGCCTGTGCCGCGATATCGAGGTTCTTGTGGATCACCCCCATACCGCCTGCCTGCGCCATGGCAATCGCCATGCGCGCCTCGGTGACGGTATCCATCGCCGAGGAGAGCAGAGGAATGTTTAGAGTGATTTCCCGGGTCACGCGGGTGCGGGTGTCTGCCGTAGACGGGAGAACACTCGATGCCCCCGGCACCAGCAAAACGTCGTCGAACGTGAGAGCCTCACGAATCTCCATCGGGTATCTCCTTGGAATGCATCGTTTGGCGCTTCCCTATTACACGGAAGTGCGTCGGGGGAAAGGGCAGATAGACTTGTCATACCCGCGTCATTTCCGCCAAACACAAGGGATACGAAGGAGACCGGCATGACCAAACCACTTGAAGGCGTTCTGATCCTTGATTTGACACATGTTCTGGCCGGGCCGTTCTGCGCCATGACCCTCTTGGATCTAGGCGCGCGTGTTATCAAGGTCGAGCGCCCGGGCGAAGGCGACGACACCCGTGCTTTCCCGCCGTTCAAGGAGGGCGAGAGCGCCTATTTCGCGGCGATCAATCGCGGCAAGGAATCCATCGCGTTGGATTTGAAGGCCCAACACGACAGAGCGATCTTCGAGCAGCTCTTGGTTCATGCTGACGTGGTGCTGGAAAACTATCGACCGGGGGTGATGGAAAAGCTGGGCTACGGATGGGAGGCGCTGCATGAGCGTTTTCCCAAACTGATCTATGGCGCTGTGTCGGGCTTCGGGCACACTGGCCCCGAGGCGGGCAAACCCGCTTATGACATGGTTGTTCAAGCGCGAGGCGGTGTCATGTCGATTACCGGTGAGGAAGGCGGACCGCCTGTGCGCGTGGGGGCATCGATCGGTGACATCGTTGCGGGGATGTATCTGACGCAAGGCGTCCTGGCTGCGCTCTATCAACGGGACAAGACTGGAGAAGGCCAGAAAATCGACATCTCCATGCTCGATTCCCAGATTGCGATTCTGGAGCATGCCGTGGCACTTGCCAGCACAACCGGAAAGGCGCCCGGCCCGACAGGCGCACGCCACCCTTCAATAACCCCATTTTCCACGTTCCGCGCCGAAGACGGGTTCTTCGTGATCGCGGCCGGAAACGATGCGCTTTTTGCCAAGCTTTGCGCGGCATTGAGGCTTGATACCCTGCCAAAGGATCCGCGCTTCAACACCAACACTGCGCGGTGCGAGAATGTGGCTCTCTTGAAGCGGCTCATCGAAGCTCAAACGCTGACCCAACCCCGCGCCCATTGGATTGCATTGCTTGAGCGGCACGGGGTGCCTACGGGGCGCGTGCAAAACGTGCTTGAAGCGCTGGAAGACCCACAACTCGCAGCGCGGAACATGGTACTGCCAATCGAGGCCCGGGAAATCGGCCCTTCCTTTGTCGGGGCAGGCAATCCGATCAAGATGTCTGGCTTTTCCGATCCCGCAATCCTGCCACCCGCACCGTCCCTTGATGGCGACCGGGAGCACATTCTTGAGTGGCTCAAAACCATACCGGATTGATTTGGAACGGCGTCTCCGTCAAAGAACAGACGCAACGCGACGCCAATGCCGCGCATACCGCTAGAAGTGCCGGAAACGGGCTTTCCTTCTTGCCTTAGGTGCTTAGGTTTGGGCCAGCGAACAGGAGACGTCGATGACCACCGAACACCTCGTAATCTTTACTCCCTCCGGCAAGCGTGGGCGGTTCCCGGAAGGCACGCCCGTTCTGCAGGCGGCGCGCCAATTGGGCGTGGATCTGGACTCAGTTTGCGGTGGTCGCGGCATTTGCTCGAAGTGCCAGATTACCCCGTCTTACGGCGAATTTCCGAAGCATGGCGTAACCGTGCAGGACGGCGCGCTTTCGGAGTGGAACTCGGTCGAGGAGCGCTACAAGTCGAAGCGCGGCCTCATTGATGGCCGTCGCCTCGGCTGCCAAGCCAAGGTCATGGGCGATATCGTGATCGACGTGCCGCCAGAAAGCCAAGTGCACCGTCAGGTCGTTCGCAAAGCGGCGACTGCGCGCAACATTACGATGGACCCGGCAACGCGCCTCTTCTTCATCGAAGTGCGCGAACCGGACATGGAAGAGCCGACGGGCGATCTGGAGCGGATGGCAGAGGCCCTCAAACTCCAGTGGGAGATCGACAACGTTCGCGTCGATGCCTCTGTGATTGGCAAGTTGCAAACGACGCTTCGCAAGGGCAAGTGGCAGGTGACTGTTGCACTGTTCCAAGATCATAACGGCGAAGCGCCGCGGATCGTCGAAATCTGGCCGGGCTTGCACGAAGGGGGCCTCTTCGGCCTCGCAATCGACCTTGGCTCGACCACCATTGCCGCGCACCTCTGCGATCTGGTGACGGGCGAGGTGAAGGCCTCCTCCGGTGTGATGAACCCGCAGATCCGCTTTGGCGAGGATCTGATGAGCCGCGTCTCTTATGCGATGATGAACGCAAACGGCGCATCCGAGATGACGAAAGCGGTGCGCTTGGCGATTAATGGCCTCGTCCAGTCGCTGTCTACCGAAGCGGGTGTTGATCCGTCCCTGATTTTCGAAGCGGTGATCGTCTGCAATCCGGTCATGCACCACCTGCTTCTCGGGATTGATCCCGTAGAACTCGGGCAGG
>RFUP01000330.1 GCA_009922885.1 Paracoccaceae bacterium | reverse complement strand
CCGCCCCGATCGGGGCGGCTTTTTTGTTACATCCGAGCGAAGGCCGAAACCTTCAGAAGGGTTAGGCTTTCTCGGAAAGGCTGAACGAGTTTGCCTGTCGCAATCCGTTCCGGCATTGCAGCGGCCACTTTCAGCCTCGGCTTTGCGACAAAAGCTGCGATGCACGCGATTCGACTGGCTTGAGAGAGGTGATCGCGCGGCCAGTCTTGCAACTGGGAGCGGGCGAGTTCGGCAAGTGCTTCCGGGCGGCCATCCGGAACGGGTTGTTTGCCGCGCGCTTCAAGTTCGGGCAATGCGCAGAAGTAGTTCGCCAGCGCTTGGGCCGTCCCGATTTTCCGTACAGAGCGCTCGTCGCGCTCAGGAGCACCGAGCGCTAGTGCAGCAGCCCAGAGGAGCGATCCCCCAGTTTGTTCGAGATAGTGGAGAAGCTCGGAAGTATCTTCGAAAGGCCGCGCTTCGCAGTCTTTCAAACGCAGCTCGATCGCCACTTCCCAGACAGCCGCCGCTTCTTTGGAAAGTGCCGCACCTAGGGGTGTTGCCACTTCGTGGCGACGCACTGGCCCGCCCGCAATAATCTCGCCAAGCACATCGCGCCACCACTGCAACCGCATAGCGACAATCATTGGCTCTTTGGAGGCCCAAGGAGCACGCGCGACTTCCGCATTCGCGGCATAGAGCGGGAAGAGGACCGCACGCGACGGTCGAGGGGCTGCCATGACGGCACGGAACCGATCGGGATCGGCCTTTGCCAGCAAGGTAGCGGAAGCGCTCAGGTCAGTTGAGTTCATCGATAAAGCTCACGATCGCTTCGGTGGTTGGCGCGGCATCGACAATATCGAGATGCCCGACCCCTGGCACGATCTGGTATCTGCCCTCTGAGGTTTGACCGCTGAACAGGGGTTCATACTCTTTAGCGAAGAAGGCTTCGTCCTCGGCGCCCGCGACCAGAAGAAAGCGCGGTAGCTTGGCTATATCCGCTTTGTAGTTCGATCTGGGCGCAAAACCGACATTCAGGCGCCACGAGTAGTGCGTGGTTGCAGTATTGCCCAAGGGACCATCGAGAACCACCTGAGGCATCGCGAACTGTATGGCTGTGAGATGGTCCAACGCATGGATGCGGAACGTATTGAGCATCGACAAACCAATGATGCGACGCAGCAAAGGATGTGCCCATCCTCCCGAGTGCTTGCGGGTGGTTGCGGCAGTGTGGTGGACGAAAGGCGCTAGAAGTACGGCACCATCAATGAGGTTTCGATGTGCCCCACCCGCAAAGCGGATCACGAGCCCGCCACCGGAACTATGGCCGAGAAGCAGGACCTTTTGCCCCGGCAGGCGAGAGGCCAAGATCAAATCTGCGAGGTCGTCCTCCATCTGCCCGATATAGTCGACATCTCCACGCCGCTCGGGCGTTGCACCGTGCCCGCGAAGATCAGGCACCAGTATCGTGGCCTTGGCAGAAAGCTTCCGTGCAAGGCCGGAGAACTGGCCACCATGCCACCCCGAGCCATGGATAAGAATAACCAGCGGAGACTGGGCCGGGCCGTCGAGCTTCCGTGTAGCCATCCCCCAACCATCTCGCATCGGAACAGGAGACAGAGGCAAGTCTTCGCTTGTCTTCGAAAGCTGACCCGAGAAGTCGAGGCCACGTTCGGATCTCAGGACCGTCTGCGGCTTCTGTGAGGCGATCAACCCCAAAGCAATCACCAAAGGAACAACGACGAGACCCGCCGCAATCTTCAAACCACCAACTACTAAACTCATGACGCTTCCCTGAGCAACTTCCAGTTGATTGCGTCCAATAGGGCTTCGAAGGACGCATCGACTATGTTCGGACTGACGCCCACAGTTGACCAGCGCCGCCCTGCCCCGTCTTCGCTGTCGATAATTACCCGCGTCACGGCTTCCGTGCCGCCTTGCGTGATCCGCACTTTGAAGTCGACGAGGCGCATGTCTTCGATAGCGGTGGAGTACTGCCCGAGGTCTTTTGCCAGTGCTTTGGACAAGGCGTTCACAGGGCCACGGTCAGACCCGCTCTCGTCCATCGATTCCGAGACCGAAAGCCGCTTCTCGCCGTCAACCTTGATCACCACAACCGCTTCAGAGAGGCTTACCATTTCGTTGTATTTGTTCTTCCGGCGTTCAACCGTGACACGATAGCGTTTCACTTCGAAGAAGTTGGGCTTGAGGCCAAGTTCTTCGCGTGCAAGCAGTTCGAAAGAGGCTTGTGCCGTGTCGTAGGAATAGCCTTCAGCTTCGCGTTCCTTCACACGATCAAGAATGCGGGAAAGGGCCGGATCGCCTGCCGCGACCTCAAGCCCCGCTTCCGCAAGGCGTTTGCGCAAGTTCGACTGGCCTGCCTGGTTCGACATCGGAATGATGCGCTCGTTGCCGACAGAGGTCGGCACGATGTGTTCATATGTCGTCGGATCTTTCAGGATCGCGGAGGCGTGGAGCCCTGCCTTGTGCGCGAAAGCCGAAGCGCCGACGTACGGGGCTTGGCGCAGCGGCACGCGGTTCAGGATATCGTCGAGTTGACGGCTGATCTTGGTGAGCCCTTGAAGAGCGTCTTCGCTCACCCCTGTTTCGAAGCGACTTGCATAGGAGGCCTTGAAAACCAGTGTCGGGAGGAGCGTGGTGAGGTTGGCGTTGCCGCAGCGCTCGCCAAGGCCGTTCAGGGTGCCTTGGATCTGGCGGGCTCCAGCGTCGATGGCCGCGAGTGTGGAAGCCACGGCGCAGCCGATATCGTCATGGGTGTGGATGCCGAGGCGATCACCGGGAATGCCGCGAGCGATTACGGCTCTGGTGATTGCGCCCACTTCTTCGGGCAGCGTGCCTCCGTTGGTGTCGCACAGAACAACCCATCGGGCGCCCGCGTCGATCGCAGTTTTCAGGCATGAAAGCGCATAGTCCGGATTGGCTTTGTAACCGTCGAAGAAATGCTCGGCGTCGAACAGGGCTTCACGCCCCTCGGTGACGAGATGCGCGATGGAGGCC
>RFUP01000329.1 GCA_009922885.1 Paracoccaceae bacterium | reverse complement strand
GTTCGCGTAGGTTAGTTTAACTGCACAGGCCACATGCGTTAACATCAGGGGAAAAAGACCCCGCCGCATGGCGTTTCGGACGTAGGCTCTGACTGGATGGGTAAAAGAAAAAGGCGGGGTTTCCCCCGCCTGTGTTCTTAGCTCTTGGCCGAAACTTTTTCCGGGCGGACCATCCATTCGCGGCCCTTGAGCATGGCTTTCCAGTAGACCGGGGGAAGGATCTGCTCTTTCAGCCACCATGCGGCGCGGGAAGGTTTGGTGCCGTCGATGACCCACTTGGGGAAGGAGGGCAGGAGCGTGCCGCCATAGCCGAATTCAGCGAGCACGATCTTGCCGCGTTCGACGGTGAGCGGGCAGGAGCCGTAGCCGTTGTAGAGCGAGGTGGGGGAGCGGCCATCGATATCGTCGGAGACGTTCTGCGCCACGATGGGGGCCTGCATCCGCGCGGCTGCGGCGGTTTTAGCGTTGGGTGCGTTCATCACATCGCCCAAGGACCAGATATTGGCGTAGGTCTTGTGACGGAGTGTGGTCTGATCGACATCGACCCAGCCCGCAGCATCAGCCAGCGGCGAGACGCGGATGAAATCGGGCGCGATTTGCGGCGGCACGGCGTGCAGCATGTCGAACTCGACGGTGACGGTGGTTTTCTCGGTGTCGGGCTTGGCAACTTCGAAGGTGGCCTTCTTGGCGGGGCCATCGACGGAAATGAGGCGGTGGAAGAAGTTCAGGTTGGCGTTGTACTTCTTGATGTAGCTTTCGAGGGCTGGGACGTAATCCTTCACGCCGAAGAGCACGCCGCCTGCGTTCATGAAGTCGATCTGGATGTTGCCGAGAACGCCTGATTTGAACCAATGGTCGCCGGAGAGGTAGAGCGCCTTTTGCGGTGCGCCTGCGCATTTGATCGGCATGGGCGGCTGAGTGAAAACAGCGCGGCCGCCTTTGAGGCCCTGCACGAGTTCCCATGTGTAGGGGGCGAGGTCATAGCGGTAGTTCGAGGTGACGCCGTTCTTGCCCAAGGTTTCGGTGAGGCCTTCGACGCCGCCCCAGTTCAGCTTGAGGCCGGGGCAGACGATGAGGCGCTTGTATTTCACCACGCGGCAGCCATCTAGGATGACGGCATCGTTTTGCGGCTCGAAGGCGGCGACGGCGGATTTGATCCAGTGGACGCCGTGGGGAATGATCGAACCCATGGTGCGGGCGGTGGTGGCGGCATCGAAGACGCCTGCGCCGACCATGGTCCAGCCGGGCTGGTAGTAGTGGATATCGGCAGGATCGAGGATGGCGATGTTCAGGTTCGGCTTGCGCGACTTCAGCGAGGAAGCAACGGAGATGCCCGCAGCGCCACCACCGACGATCACGACATCGAACTGGGCGTCGCCGGTATCGGTGGGGGTTTTGCCGCCGTTGGCGATGCGGCGGACAACGCCTGCCATGTCATAGCCTGCGCCTTTGGCGGCTTGCAGGATTTCCGGCAGGGGTTTTTCGCCTGCCATGGCGAGCGACCAGAGCGTGGCCGAGCGGGTGCCGGTGCGGCAGTAGGCAAGAACGGGGCCGGGAAGTTCGATCAGGGCTTTGCCGAAGGTGGCGGCGTCTTCATCCGAGACCTTGCCCGCTACGATGGGAATGTAGCGCGTTTCGAGGCCGGCCTTCTTGGCGGCGGCTTCGATTTCCGCGAAGACGGGCTGGTCTGCCGCTTCGCCGTCGGGACGGTTGCAAATGATAGCGCGGAAGCCTGCAGCTTTCGCCTTTGCGATGTCATCCGCGGTGATTTGCGGGGCGACGGAAATCTTCGGAGAGAGCGCGCGCGCGTCCATGTTGGAGCCTTTCGGTTTTCCTGAGTCTGTAGACGTATAAGCGATAGTGAATATGTTCACCAAGTGCGGGGTTGTCGCAGGGTATACCGCCGCACACCTCACTCAAGGATTTTCTCTGGCCAGAGGCGCTAAAGCATGCGGATCACGTCTTTATCGACGGCAAGCATGTAGCCGCGGCGGGCGATATTCTTGACGAGAAGTTCGCTGACCATCTGGTTGCCCAAGGTATCGCGGAGGCGCTTGATGCGGGTGGCGCCTGCGGCTTCGTCGCAGTCAGACGCGTCGCGGCCGGAGATGACCGCTTCGATCTGGGCACCTGTGAGAACATCGTCATCAAGGCGGGCTTCGGCCAGAACGGCGAGGGTTTCCATCGCGGCGTCGGTGAGTTTGAAGCCCATGTTGTTGAGGTAGACGGTGTTTTCCTCGCGGGAGAGGAATAGCGAGGATACCTGAATGCCCGAGGCTTCGATTTGCTGGAGGCGACGGTTTAGCGCGACGAGCATGACGAGGAAGACGAGTGCTGCCACGAGGAGGCCTGTGGCGAAGAGCATCAGCACGAAGATCACGAGGCGGTAGGAGGCGAGCACATCCGAGAAGGCGGTGCCGGAGCCTGCAAGGATTTCGAGGAGCTTGATTTCAGCTTGGGCGGTGAGATCGGCGTTCTCGATAAAGAGCTGTTCGACGCGGGCGTTGAAGGCGTTCGCGTCGGGCAGGGTGAGGAGAAGAAGCGCGCCTGTGATCGCCAGAACGGCGACGATACCTGCGATCCCGTAGGTAACGAGGCGGCTGCCGGAGCGGCGGATTTCAGAAGCGGAGGAAGTATTGTCCTGCATCGGCTTTGCGCGGCTCCAGACCTGTTTCATCGAAGACCGAGAGAACGGTCAGGAGGGTCCAACCCGCAGCGGCGAGGCGCGGAGTGGCTTCGGCTTGTGCCGCTTGCGCGGTGCATTGGCCCGAGACTTGAAGCACGCCGTAATGGAGGCGCAGGGGGCTGTCTTGCTTGGCCTTGTAATCGGCATAGCAAGCGGCTTCTCCCAGGGCGGGTAATGCGAGGAGGGCGAGGGCGAGGAGCGTGTGTTTCATGATGGGGTGAGGATGCGCGGGATGGGGGTGATATTCAATAACCTTGGGCGGTTCGGGCGGGTGTTATCGGATGGTCAGCCAGCACGGCAAAGCCGGTCTTTGGCAGCGGCGCCATTTCGCTGGCCACGCGTTCCAACACCGC
>RFUP01000328.1 GCA_009922885.1 Paracoccaceae bacterium | reverse complement strand
GATCAAGAAATGATAGGGTACGGCGGCGATATATGACAGAAGACGAATACGTGCACGCCGCATCCACATTTCGTGACATGGCCATTCTGTCAGAAAAGGTTGCGATGCTTGAGAAGAAGATCGTTGCCCTGATCGAAGTGACGCGGGCGCGGAAGGCCCATGCCGATGCGAAGATCCGCTTCGACGAGACCGTGACGCAAACCGAATTGCAGCGGGCGCAGGATTACTCCGACACGTTGAAAGAGTTGGCGACGCTGAAGCAGAACCTCAAGTCGAGCGAGGACCAGTTGAACCGGACGGTGCTGCTGAGCCCGATGCGCGGGATCGTGAACAACCTCAAAGTGACGACCATCGGCGGCGTTGTGCGCCCCGGTGAGGAGATTGCAGAGATCATCCCGCTTGATGAGGAAATGTTCGTGGAAACGCGGGTGAAGCCCGAAGATATCGCAGGCCTCCGCCCCGGTCAGGAAGCCACGATCAAGCTTTCGGCCTATGATTACACGATCTGGGGCACGCTGAAGGGGCGGATCGATTTCATCTCGGCGGATACGTTCAAAGACGAGCGCGCACGCGATCCGGAGGCTTCGGCCCATTACAAGGTGACACTTCGGATCGATATGGACGCGATGACAGACCGCCAGCGCCGTATCGAAATCCGCCCCGGTATGCAGGCAACGGCCGAGTTGCACACGGGCGAGAAAACGGTTCTGCAATACCTCCTGAAGCCGCTCTACAAGAGCCGCGAAGCCTTCCGCGAGCCATAAGCCTTGGCATTCCCGGATGTGGGGCGCATAAGGCCGGAAAACCGGAAGGATAAGCCATGAGCCAATGCCAGCTGTGCGGCGCGGATGCCGCAGAAAACACCTCTTTGCAGCCTTCCGGGGAAGCGGCGCTCTGCGTGGTTTGCGCGGCGGGCGTGGCGGGCGAGGCTGTGGACGGGCCGCATTGGCAGTGCCTGCACGAGGCAGTGTGGTCTGCCGATCCGCTGGTTCAGGGAATGGCGTGGCGTGTGTTGCACGGGTTGGGTGCGCCATGGGCCAATGACGTGATCGACATGTGCGACCCCGAGCAATCGGTGCAGGACTGGGCCTTGGCCGAGGGACTTGCTGCGCTTGTGCATCGCGACAGTAACGGCGCCGTGCTGGCCAATGGCGATACCGTGACGCTGATCAAGGATCTGCCCGTGAAAGGTGCGGGCTTTACAGCAAAACGCGGCACGGCCGTGCGGGGCATTTCCTTGGTGCAGGACAACGCGGGCCATATCGAAGGGCGCGTGGAAGGGCAGCGGATCGTGATCCTGACGGAATTCGTGAAGAAGTCCTGAGGTTTAGCGCAGGATGATCTTCGGCGCGGGTGCGACGGGGATGGGGCCTACGAAAACGTAACCGCTTTTCAGGTCCAATGGCAGGTCGAGGGTGTTTGGGTTGCCGCTGGCGCGTGCGAGCATGTCCAAAACGCCTTCCGCCTGTTTGGCGAGGCTTTCCGGCAAGGCGCCCGAGGCTTGAGCCATGGTGAGGATTTCGCGCCAGTTCTTGGCTTTGAATGTGATTTGACCCTCGGGCACGCCTTCAGAGACCGCGAGTTTGCCGGCAATGGCGATTTCCAGATCTCCCCAGCGGGCTTCTGCCAAGGTGAGGGTTAGCGCTGTGGGTTGCGGGCGGTTGGTTTCCAGCGCGGTGAGATCCCATGGGCGGGAAAACGTGGCGGTGAGGTCTGCTTGCAGGGCCGAAAATGTGCGCGGCAGGCTATCCGAGGCGCCGAGCAGGCGGCGGAGGTTCGCGGGCAGGCTCAGATCGGTGGCATTGAGGCCGATGCGGTAGGTGGCTTCCGTGCCTTCGGCCCGTTCGATGGCGGCGCGAAGGGCTGTCATGCTGGTGGCGTCACCGTTTTCTTGGGTTAGGGTGAGCGTATCGGCCACGAGATTGGCCTTGTTGAGCGCAAGGCGCGTAGAGGCATCGACTTTCAGGGATGCGCGGGTGTCGGCAGAGGTGATGCGGATTTTCTCGGTGGGGGAGGCCAAGAGGTGTTCCGGCGGGAAAACGGCAATCACGTGGTTCGGCTGGTAGGAGAGGGCGAGGAGTTGCAGGAAGGGTGCTTGCCAGGCCCATGCGGTGCCCGGATCGGCAAGGTGCAGATCGGTAAGGGTTGTGTCGAAGCGGTTGGGGAAGCCTTGCACTGACAGATCCGCATAATCGGCCACCCAGCCAGCGGCGTGGCGATCGTCGAACCAAGCTTCGAAGGCGGTTTTTACGCCGCTGGAGCCAATGAACCACCATCCGCCCCAAAGAACGGAAGCGCCGATGAGAAGTGCCATGAGCCGTTGCATGGTTGCCCCTTTGTCAATCTGTTGAGGCTTGTTTACAGAGGCGCGAAAGGGAGGGCCAGCGGTGTCGCTTTGGGTGTTTGGATATGGGTCGCTTTTGTGGAACCCGGGGTTCGACGTGGCCGAGAGCGTATTGGCGCGGCTCGATGGCTGGCGGCGGGCCTTCTGCATGCGGTCGATCCATCATCGCGGCACGCCCGAAGCGCCGGGGCTGGTTCTGGCGCTCGACGAAGCGGCGGGGGCAAGCTGCCTTGGCTTGGCGCTGCGCGTGGCACCGGGGCGGGAGGAAGAGACGCTGGCCTACCTGCGGGAGCGGGAGCTGGTTTCCTCGGCCTATCTGGAGGTACGCTTACCAGTGGCTTTGGCCGATGGGCGCGAGGTGGAGGGCCTGATCTATGTTGTGGATACGCGAGCCAAGGCAGCGAAGGTCAAAGTCCGTGCTTACGCAACGACTAAAGACGGCTACCTTGGCGTCCGCGTATGGCGGGTAGGCTAGCTCGCAGGCCGCGCCTACTTATTCTCTTTAGCATTCAGAGAGAGCCCGCCGAGTAGTCCGACGAACGCGCCAACAATCGTGTTGAATGCAGGGCCGAGCATCTCAAAGATCTGAGCGTTATCAACCTTCTCGTTGAAGAGCCCAGCCAGCATGACAACAGCAACCGATAGGATGACGACACTCAGCGTAGATATCGTCACCAGATAGATAAAATCTACGACCTTCTCCCGATTCATCTCACATCCAAGCCTTAATTGACTCCATCGTATT
>RFUP01000327.1 GCA_009922885.1 Paracoccaceae bacterium | reverse complement strand
AGCAGCACGTATTGCAGCAGATGATCTACTACAAACTGCTATCGATAACGAAGTAACAGCACGTACAAACGCTGATGCTACTCTAACAGCAAACGTTGCAACAAACGCAACAAATATCGCTACAAACACTGCAAACCTAACAACAGAGATTGCTAACCGCATCGCTGGTGATAGTGCTCTAGACACACGTCTAACAACAGCAGAAGGTGATATTGCTACACTAGAAACAGACCTAGCAGCAGAAGTAACACGTGCGACAACAGCAGAAGGTCTAATTCAAGCAGAACTAGACGCAACACAAACTGGTGCTGGTCTATCAGCAGCAGGTGCATACGTTGCACCAACAACTTCAAACTACCACAATGCAGCTACATCACTAGCAAATGCTGACTTCCTAATTGACGCAGCATTAAAAGCAGAAGCAGACCGTGCAGTAGCAGCAGAAGGTGTTCTACAAGGTAACATCGACGCAGTAGCAGCAGATTTAGTAACTGAATCAGCGGCTCGTGTAAGTGGTGATGCGGCAACACTATCAAGTGCAAATACATACACTGATACAGCTATCACAAACCTAGTAAACGGTGCAGACACAGCACTAGATACACTGAAAGAAATTGGTGACGCATTTGCGGCAGCAGACAGTGATCTACAAACTCTAATTACTTCAAACAGTACACGTGTAACAACACTAGAAGGTGAAATGGATGCAGCAGAAGGTCGTCTAACAACAATCGAAGCTGGTCAAGTTACACAAAACACAGCTATTGCAGCTAACGCAGCAGATCTAGCAACAGAAACAGCAGCACGTATTGCAGCAGACTCAGCACTACAAGCAGCACTACAAGCGTACACAGATACAGCAGAAACAGATGCTAACACATTCACAACAAGTGCAATTGCAACAGCAGTTGCAGCACTAGAGGCAGCAGATACTGCACTAGATGGTCGTGTAACAACACTAGAAGGTGAAATGGATACAGCACAGCTTGATATCGACGCTGTTGAAGTTCGCATGGGTACAGCAGAAACTGATATCGTAGCACTAGAAGGTCGTATGGACACAGCAGAAGCTGACGTGGTTGCTCTAGAAGGTCGCATGGATACAGCAGAAGCTGACATCGCTCAACTAGAACTAGACCTAGCAGCAGAAATCACACGTGCAACAGCAGCAGAAGGTGTTAACGCAACAGCTATTGCTAACGAAATCACAGCACGTGCAGCAGCAATTTCAGCAGAGCACCAGCACCACATCGACGGTGACGCAGCAACACTAACAAGTGCAAATGCGTACACAGACGTTCGCGAAACAGCAATTACAGCAGCTTATGAAGCATATGCAGATCAAGCTGAAGTAGATGCAAAAGCATATGCTGATACAAAAGTAGCAGCAGAAGCAGCACTACGCACATCAGCTGACTCAGCACTACAAACTGCAATCGACAACGAAGCAACAACACGTTCAACAGCAGATACAAACCTACAGAATGCTATCGACGCTGAAGTAACACGTGCAACAGCAGCAGAAGGTGTAAACGCAGCAGCGGCAGCAGCAAACCTACTAGAGATCACAGCAACACAAGCAGCGGCTGGTCTAAACACAGATGGTACATTCAACGCATATAGCGGTACAAACTTCATCGACAGTGCAACAACACTACGCGGTGCAGACATCCTACTAGACGCAGCAATCAAAGCTGAAGAAACACGTGCTCTAGCAGCAGAAGGTGCAAACGCAACAGCTATTTCAAACGAAGTAACTCGTGCAACAGCAGCAGAAGCAGCAAATGCAGCAGCTATCTCAGCAGAAGCAACAACAGCACGTGCAGCAGAAGCATCACTAGCAGCAAGTATCCAAGATGTAGCAGACAACCTAGCTCAAGAGCTACTAGATCGTGCAGACGCAGTTACAGATCTACAAACACAAGTTGACTTCATCACATCAAACGTTGATGCGGCAGCACTAGATTCTCTAACAGAGATCGTTGCAGCATTCCAGGCAGCAGATGGCACACTAACAGGTGCAGTAGCAGCTAACGCAACAGCTATTAGTGCAGAAGAAGCAGCACGTATTTCTGCAGATAACGCACTAACAACAGCACTAAGTGCAGAAGAAACAGCTCGTGTTTCAGGTGATGCAACACTACAGTCAAACCTAGATACTGAAGTAGCAGCACTAGAAGCAGCAGATGTTACACTACAAACAAACATCGACGGCAAGGTTGCTAAGTCAGGTGATACAATGAGCGGTGTTCTAAACATGGGTTCAAACGTAATCACAGGTCTAGCAAATCCAACTGTTGATGCAGATGCAGTTAACCTAGGTTACCTAAATCTAGCACTAGCAGCTTACGACCTAAGCAACTTCAGCACATCAGATCTAACAGAAGGCAGCAACCTATACTACACAGATGCTCGCGCACGTGCAGCGGTTTCAGCAGCTGGTGATCTAAGTTATGATTCAGCAACAGGCGTGTTCAGTGTAGATACATCAAAAGCACTACTAGATCTAACAGACTACGTAGGTACTGAAACAGACTATACAGCAATGGAAGGTTATGTCCTAGTTGTTAAGTCAGACGGTTCAGGTGTTGAACTAGTAGATCCAACAACACTAACATTTGCGCAATCAAACCGCCAAGTTATTAACGGTGACGGTGCGCAAACAGCATTTGCTCTAACATTTACAACTACACAAGCAAACGCAATGGTGTTCGTTGGTGGTGTTATCCAAGACCCTACAACACACTACACAATTGCAGATGGTGTAATTACATTTGTTGATGCAATTCCAGTAGGAACACAGGCAGTTGTTATTGCTAACCAAGTAACATCTGTCCCAGTGCTATCAGCAGGTCAAGTTACAAGCGACATCCTAGCATCAGATATTAAGCCATTCATCAAAGGCTCATCAGTATCAGCAGGCACAGGTGGCGCAGTTGTTGACAGCTTCGACGGTTCAGCATACCGCACAGCTAAGTTCATTATCCAAGTTGATAATGGCTCAGGTGAGTATGAATCACGTGAAGCACTAGTTACACACAACGGTACATCAGCATTCATTACAGAATACGCAATCGTTTACACAGGCGCAAGTCTACTAGGC
>RFUP01000326.1 GCA_009922885.1 Paracoccaceae bacterium | reverse complement strand
GCGCGATGTTTTCCGCGACAGAAAGCGCGTCGAAGAGCGAGAAGTGCTGGAACACCATCGCCACGCCGGAGGCGCGCGCGGCGCGCGGTTCGGCGGGGGTGTAAGGCGCGCCGAGCATTTTCATCTGGCCATGGTCGGGTTTGACGAGGCCGTAGATCATCTTCACAAGCGTGGATTTCCCCGCGCCGTTCTCGCCGAGAAGCGCATGCACTTCACCGGGTTTGATGGTGAAGGACACGTCGCTGTTGGCGACGACACCGGGGTAGGCTTTGGTCAGGCCTTCGATGGAAAGCAATGCTCCTGTCACGCGCTCTGTTCCTTCTGGGCCAAGTGGGGCTGTTGCGGTTGCGCCAGTTCGGTGAGTAGCCGATGGCCGACGCCGAGGGCAATGGCCTGTGGGTGCTTACCCAAGGCGGGATCGCCGATTGGGCAGGTGATTCCGGATAGGGCCTCGGCGGAATGGCCCATGGCCGTGAGCCGAGAACGGAAGCGGGCCCATTTGGTGGCCGATCCGATCAACCCGATGGACGCCGTTGGGCGGCGCAAGAGCGCGTCGCACAGCGCAAGGTCGATGGTGTGCGAATAGGTCAGGATCAGGTGATGGGCGTTCGCTGGCACATGGGGGGCCAGCAAAGACGGGCTGGTGGCAGGGATGACCGTGATATTGGGCGGGATATGGTCCGGGAAGCGGCTTGTGGCGGTATCCACCCAAGTGATGGCGAGATCGGGAAGCGGTGACAGGACATCGACCACTGCGCGCCCGACATGGCCCGCACCCCAGATCCAGAGAGGATGGCGGGGCTGGTGGATCGTCTCCATGAGCCAGCCGTCGGCATATCTTAGCTCGGCTGGGGCCCCTCGCGACCGATGTTGCGCCCGTGCGCTTTCCACCCAGAGGGGGGCAGGCGTTGCGGTATCGAGTGGGCGAGCGAAGACGCCTTTCTCTGGAACATGGGCTAATGAGGCAGTGGTGAAGGGCTCGAATGCGAGGCTGACATGACCGCCGCAGCATTGGCCGAGATCCGGCCCGAGGGCGCGATGCAAGAGGCGTGGTTCGGAGATGCCAAGGGCAGTGCTGCTGGCCTCGCGTTCCAACTCGCCGCCGCCAATAGTGCCGGATTGCCCGCCGGGCCAGACCAGCATCGACGCGCCCACGTCGCGGGGGGGCCGATCCGTGCACTGCGGCCACGACAACCCGCGTGACCTTGCCATGCTCCGCCAGAGCGGCTTCAAGAACGCGTCGGTCGAAACTCATGACACCCCCCGCATATTCTGGAGCGTCATCAAAAGGCGCTCGGGCGTGGCAGGCGCATCGAGTGCGGGATAGGGGCCGGGTGCGGCCTCTGAGAGCGCATCCGACAAGGCCATCAGTGCCGAGATGCCCAGCATGAACGGTGGCTCGCCCACAGCTTTCGAACGGCGCACTGAGGCCTCCGGATTGGGCCTGTTCCAAAGCGCAACGTTGAACTGATCGGGCGTATCTGAAGCGGCCGGGATCTTATAGGTGGAGGGGGCGTGGGTGCGAAGCCGCCCTTTCTGGTCCCAAACCAGCTCCTCCATCGTGAGCCAACCCGCACCTTGCACATAGCCGCCTTCCACCTGCCCGATATCGAGCGCCGGATTGAGGCTCGCGCCGGTGTCATGGAGAATATCGGCGCGCAGAATGCGGTTCTCGCCCGTGAACGTGTCGAGCACAACCTCGGTAATGGCCACGCCATGAGCGAAGTAATAGAACGGCCTCCCGCGCCCAGCGATCCGGTCCCAGGAAATATCGGGGGTCTTGTAGAAACCGGTCGCCGACAGGCTGACGCGGTTCTGATAAGCCAGCATCGCGACCTCGGCGAAACCCAGATCAACCGCCCCGACCCGGACGCGACCATCCTGAAAGAGCACATCCGACGGGCGGCACCCATGAAGCCCCGCCAGACACTCCACCATCCGCGCGCGGATCGTCTCGCAAGCGGCCAGAACAGCCATGCCATTCAGGTCCGACCCCGAGGACGCCGCCGTGGCCGAGGTATTGGGCACTTTGGCGGTGTCGGTTGCGGTGATCTTCACCACCTCCATCGGTACGCCGAAGGCGTCCGCCGCCACTTGCGCCACTTTCTTGAACAGACCTTGCCCCATCTCGGTGCCACCATGATTGAGCTGGATCGAGCCATCTTGGTAGACATGCACCAAGGCACCTGCCTGATTGAGATGCGTGAGCGTAAAGGAAATCCCGAATTTCACAGGTGTCAAAGCGATCCCGCGCTTCAACACCCTCGAACGCGCATTCCACGCCCGGATCGCGGCGCGGCGCGCGTGATAATCCGACGAGGCCAGCAGCGCCTCGGTCATCTCGTGAAGGGCAAATCCCCGCACCTCTTGCCCGTAAGGCGTCAGATTGCGCCCGTCTTTCTCTTTCAAAATATCCTCGGGGGGGCCCGAAGGGCGGGGGGCAGACAGCCCCCCTCCATCAGCGTCGTAATAGTTCCGCTGCCGGACCAGAACCGGATCGAGACCCAGATCATGGGCGATGTGATCCATCACCCGCTCGATCCCCAACACGCCCTGTGGGCCGCCGAAGCCGCGATAGGCGGTGGCGGACGCCATATTGGTGCGGAGCCTGTGGCTCTCGATGCGGACGGCGGGGAGGTAATAGGCGTTATCGGCATGCAGCATCGCGCGGTCGGCGACGGGGAGGGAGAGGTCCATGCTCCAACCGCAACGGGTGTAATGGGTGAAATCCACGCCCAGAAGCCGCCCTTCGGCATCGAAGCCCGCGCGGTACTCGATGCGGAAATCGTGGCGTTTGCCGGTGAGGGTCATGTCGTCGTCACGGTCGTAGCGCATCTTGGCGGGGCGGCCTGTGCGGGCGGCCACGACGGCGCAAGAAATTGCCAGCGCATTGCCCTGGCTTTCCTTGCCGCCAAAGCCACCGCCCATCCGGCGGCATTCGACGCGCACGGCATGCATCGGCAAGTGCAGGGCATGGGCCACCTTGTGTTGCACTTCAGTGGGATGCTGGGTGGAGGAGATCACATGCATCTCGCCCGCTTCGCCGGGAAGCGCGAGGGCGGCTTGGCCTTCGAGATAGAAATGCTCTTGCCCGCCCATCTCGATCCGGCCTTCAACCT
>RFUP01000325.1 GCA_009922885.1 Paracoccaceae bacterium | reverse complement strand
ATTCCTGCAACGGAATTGATATCGGCAATCGCCACGGCGGGCAGGCCAAGGCGGGCGGCTTGATGCATCATCTCTTCGGGGTGCGAGGCCCCGGTGAGGAAGGTGAAATTGCTGAGAGCGGCAAGCTCGGCGAAGGGAGATTCGGTCATGAAGGAAGTATATTCTTGTTTTGTTCTTTTTCGAGTCCCCCGAGTGGCTTGCGCGCAGGCAGCGCAGGCTCTACCTCCGAGGGGATGATGGAGGAACGGGCATGGGCGCGCATCTGCAGGAACTGACGCAAGCATTGTTGAAGGCCGCGAAAGTGGCTGGAGCGGACGCGGCGGACGCGATGGCCGTGGACGGCACTTCGGTGCATGTGGACGTGCGCAACGGCGCGCTGGAGCAGGCGGAGCGCTCGGAGGGCATCGAGATTGGCCTTCGGGTGCTGATTGGTAAACGCCAAGCTGTTGTTTCTGCGTCAGATATCCGGGCCGAGACCATGGCCGCGATGGCCGAACGCGCGGTGGCGATGGCCAAGGAAGCGCCGGAAGATCCGCATGCGGGGTTGGCCGATGCGAGCCAGTTGGCGGCGGATCGCGATGCCACGGGGCTTGATCTGGTGGATATGGGCCCCGAGCCAGAGCCGGCTTGGCTGAAGGAGCAAGCGCAGCGGGCGGAGGCGGCGGCGAAGGCGGTTCGGGGCGTTTCGCAGGTGCAGGGCGCATCGGGCGGATGGAGCCGGACGGGCGTGTGGATTTCGGCGAGCAACGGGTTTTCGGCGGGCTATAGCCGCAGCGCTGCTTCGGTTTCCTGCACGGCGATTGCCGGTGAAGGGCTGGGGATGGAGCGGGATTATGATGGTGATACAAGGATTTACGCCTCTGATCTGCGAAGCCCGGAAGAGATCGGCACCCAAGCGGGGCAGCGGGCGGTGGAGCGGCTCAATGCCAAGAAACCACCGACGGGGCATTATCCGGTGCTCTTCGATGAACGGATTTCGGCCTCGCTGATCGGGCATCTGCTGGCGGCGGCGAACGGGGCTTCGGTGGCACGTGGGTCGAGCTGGCTTTTGGGGCGTCTGGGCGAGCAGGTTTTGCCGAAAGGCATTGATTTGATTGAAGAACCGCACCGTGTGCGGGTGGGTGGATCGCGCCCGTTCGATGCGGAAGGTTTGGCCACGAAGCGGCGGGCGATTGTGGAAGACGGGATGCTCACGGGCTGGACGCTGGACCTCGCTTCGGCGCGGAAGCTGGGGCTGGAGAGCACGGCGAATGCGGCACGGGGTGTTTCGGCACCACCTGCGCCGTCGAACTGGAATGTGTCGATTACTCAAGGGGTTAAGAGCCGTGAGGCGCTGATCGCGGAGATGGGCACGGGGCTTTTGGTGACCTCGATGATCGGTGCGACGATCAACCCGACAACGGGCGATTATTCGCGCGGTGCGGCGGGGCTTTGGGTGCAGAACGGCGAGGTGACCCATGCGGTCAACGAGTGCACCATCGCGGGTAACCTTATGGAAATGCTGACGAATATGATCCTCGCGAATGATGCGCGCCTGCATCTGTCGCGCCCGACTCCCTCCATTCTGGTGGAAGGGATGACCCTTGCCGGCGCCTGATCCCGCAGAGGATCTTGCGCTGCTCGTGGAGGCGGCGCGGGCGGCGGGGGAATTGGCCTCGCAATATGCAGGGCCGACGCCTGTTCTGCATGAGAAACCGGGTGGGCAGGGGCCAGTGACGGAGGCGGATCTGGCGGTAGATCGGCTTTTGCATCAAAGGCTTACGGAGGCGCGGCCGGAGTACGGCTGGCTCTCGGAAGAGACGCTGGACGGGCCGGGGCGGTTGGCGCGGCGGCGGGTTTTCATCGTCGATCCGATTGACGGGACGCGCGCTTTTGCCGACGGGTTGGATAGCTGGGCGCATTCCCTGGCGATTGTAGAAGCCGGGGCGGTGATTGCGGCTGTCATTTATTTGCCTTTAAAATCGAAGATATACGCGGCAAGTCTTGGCGGAGGAGCCACCTTGAACGGCGCGCCGATCCACCCCACGGCGCAGGCGGCGGCAGAGGGCGCGCGGGTGTTGGCCGCACGGCCTGTGATGGAGACGATGCATTGGCGGGGCGAGGTTCCGGCGTTCGAGCGGCATCATCGGCCTTCCTTGGCGTGGCGGCTTTCCTTGGTGGCAGAAGGCGCGTTCGATGCGATGCTCACGCTGCGCCCCTCGTGGGAGTGGGACATTGCAGCGGGCGCGTTAATTCTGGCTGAAGCGGGCGCTCGGGTGACGGACAGGCAGGGTAAGCCTTTGAAATTCAACAACCCGCATCCGCAAGTGAACGGCGTGTTGGCGGCAGGGCCTGCGCTGCATCGGGTGCTTTTGCGCGCGTTGCGCCAGCCGGAAGATGCGCCGCGTTTGGTGTAACGTATGGCATGATGCGCTGAATTTTCGGCGAATCTATGGTTAACGCCATGAATCTGCTGAAAATTTTAGGTATGGATTGTGTATGGATTGCGTATGGATTGCGTCATGACGTTGGGCCGGATTTCGGGGCTTTAACGCAGCGGGCGTTGCGCGCGGGGGCGGACGGGCGCGCGGGGCGCCCATCCGCTGTGCAATAGGATCAGTAGCCGAGCGCGATGCCGTCTTTGCGGGGGTCGGACGCGCCTTCGAGAAGCCCGTCATCCCGCATGAGGATGAATTGCGCGCCGCCGATCGGGCCTTTGGGGATTTCCACCTTGTGGCCCTTGGCGGCCAGTTCGGCGCGGACGGTATCGGAATAGCCGCGCTCCACGCTCATCACGCCATTATCGGTGAAGCTGCGCGGCGCATCGAGGGCGTCTTGCGGCTCAAGGCCGTAATCGACGACGTTCGAGACAACGCGGGTGTGGCCGTTGGGCTGGTAGGCCCCGCCCATCACGCCGAAAGGCGCGACGACTTTACCGTTTTTCCGCAGCATGCCGGGGATGATCGTGTGCATCGGGCGCTTGCCGCCCTTCATCTCGTTGGCGTGGCCTTCGGCGAGGGTGAAACCTGCGCCGCGGTTCTGGAAGAGGATGCCGAATTTCTCGGACGCGATGCCGGAGCCGAAGGCGTGGAAGACCGAATAGATCAGCGAGACGGCCATGCGATCTTTATCGACGACGGT
>RFUP01000324.1 GCA_009922885.1 Paracoccaceae bacterium | reverse complement strand
CGCCGCGGCGGCGGCATCCAATGGCCTGTTACTCTCCGTCGATCGCGGTTGTCGAACACCGCCTGGCAAGAGCAGCCCGCTACCAGGTTCCTCGATATACAGAGTCATCGACGTCTACTGAACGGCGCGGTTCTATCTTTCGATTCTAGGAACCAATCTGCGCCATTTCTTTCCGCGCCTCCTCGACCAGTTGCCTGATCACACCGAGGTCCAGCGCCACAATGCCGTTGATTTCGATCACGGCCTCTGGGATCACCTCTCGCACCTGCTGCGCACTGAATCCCGCGCGCTCGAGCCCCGAGGCATCAACTGATTCCAGATACCGAAACTGAATCGGCTGAAGCGCTAGTACCCGCTCAAGAGCGCTCACGAATCTCCTTCACCGCCCGAGCCAAATCGCTCAGCTCGTCACCCGCATGCGCACCTTCCAGAGGCGCAATGTCGCACTTCAGTCGTTCATCGCATAACGCCAGCCCTGCGATTGTGCCAACCGCTTGCAAGACTGTCCCGATCGTGCTCCCTCGATTCCTAGCGGCGGCAGCCTCCTGTTGTGCCTCCGCCTGGCGACGTGCTTCCTCCGCCTGCGTTAGACCCAGCAGGGCATCACCAGCAAAGCGTCCACTGAGTGCTGCGTTCTTTAGCGGCCTAGCCCCCAGTGCGTCGCTACCGGACGTACTCCGCAAAGCAGGATCCATCAGCAAGGGGGCGACTTCGGATGCCTCGCTACCCGATTGCGCCCGATACCCCTTGGCATTCACCAGGGGCGAAGTTGTGAACGTCTGATCTGTAAACGTCTGCCGCTTGAAGCCGCTGTCAATCAGATCTCGCCGTGCTTGGTCTAAAAAGGACGCCATCACAGCCACCCCTTATAGGTTGCGCCCATCAGGGCCCTTTCGCCCGCGGTCGGGTTCGCGACATCAATTGACGGGGCGCTTGGTGTGCCAGTGCCGGTGGTCGGTGCGTTTGCCTTCCATGCCTTAAATGCTCCCGCTCCCAGACTCGTGAGTCCGCCGATCGCCCCATTCAGGATTGAGGTGTTCGCGTCGCCCCTGGCGGCCGCTAGCTGCGCATCGGCAAGGTAGTTCGCAGCCCTGAGGCGTGCCAGCCCGCGAATTCCGCCGGCGGCCAATGACCCGCTGGTGCCCTGGTTGACATCTGACGTGTCTGTGAAGATCTCGCTATCACGACTTGGACTAAATCCCGCGATTGGAACCCTCATCGCATCACCTCAGGCTTACCGGTCAGGGGCACTTGCTGTTCCTCTGGGTCTATCTCTTCAATCTCAGCCCTACCCTTCAGGGCCCGGCGAATCGATTCTAAAGTCTGCCCGGCCAGGCCAGCACCTGCCATCCACAGCGCACTCTGCCCTGCGGCGTGCTTGAACAGCTCCAGGTCATTGTCCTTCTGCTGCTGGTCGAAATCACGCTGCGCGCCAACAGCGGCCGCCTTGGCCTCAGCCATGGCCGCAGGCGAGGACGACGGATCATTTCCCGTGCGATACAGAGCCGACTTCGCCTCCGACAGGCTCTCTTGCTTCTGCTGCAGGAGCTTGAACTGACCGCCCTCCTTCAAGCGCATGCCGGCCTTGCGCACGCCCATGCCCGCGCCGATCGCTGCAGCCACCGCCGGCAGGATCCCTGTGGCCACGGGAATGCTCTTGCCCATGAACGTCACCTCAGGGCCGTGAATACCCTCCAGCGTCGCTTTCACTGGCAGGGCATTACCAAAGAGGTACGCCTTGTATTCCTCGTACTCCGAGCGACTGACATCCGGGCGTTCCTTAACGAATTCGTCGTAGGGCAGCAGTGCACCGGTGCGACCAAGGAAGTACCTCGAAACTGTCTCGCCCAGGGGGTCCGCGCTCTGGGTCGGGTCAGCTTCACTCGGCACGACTGCTTTATACCCGGGCTGCCGCGCAGCATTGCCGACCGCCAGCGACATTCCGATCACGGCCGGCACTGCCGCAGCCAGGCGCAATCCACGCTTTGAGAGCAGTGGGCCCTTGGCACCGTCGGGCCGCTCCATCTCGAAGTCATTTCCGGCGCTCTGCACGGCATGGAGAACCGCCAAGGTGGCCAATGCCTGAGGCGCATTCAGGAACCACCAGATGTTTCGCGCTCCATCCGTCGTCGCATCGGCCAACGTGGCACCAGCGGCCTGGGTCGCACCCGCCCGCAGTGTCGGCGTGTCGATTTCGCCGGTTAAGCCCGTCGTCGGCACCTTGCCGGCGCGGACGGTCTCGCGGCGCAGCTTGTCATCCTGGGCGCGGGCGAAGTCGTACTCCTCCATGCGCTTGGCCGAGTACCCGCCCAGCGGTGTCGCGTTCAGCGCCCGACGCGCCTTCTCGCGGAACGACTCCGACCCCGGCCCTGCGGGGATGTACGCCGCCTTGTTCGACGCGGTGGACCAGGCGGCCAAGAATCCTTCGGTGCGCGTGCTGGTATTTCAGGGGCATGCAACTGTGTTTTGCGCGGGCAATGACCTGGGAGATTTTTTACAGAACCCCCCTGCTGGCCAGGACACCCCGGTGTTTCGTTTCATGCACTGCATGGCCGCATTCTCCAAGCCGGTGGTGGCTGCGGTGTGCGGACCGGCGGTCGGCATCGGCACCACCCTGCTGTTCCATTGTGATCTGGTCTATGCGGGCGACAACGCCGCTTTTGCCATGCCTTTCGTCAACCTGGGCATCTGTCCTGAATTTGGCTCCACCCTGTTGGCGCCCCGTATGTTTGGCTATCACCGGGCGGCGGAGGCATTGCTGCTGGGCGAACCTCTCAGTGCCGAGACTGCGCTGGAATTGGGTTTGGTCAACCGCATCGTGCCTCCGAGCGAAGCCAATGCACTAGCAGCTCAGCAAGCCCGCAAACTGGCAGCCAAGCCACTGAGCTCTTTGATTGAAACCAAGCGGTTGATGAAAAAGACCGATGCTTCCCTTCAATCTGAACGCATCACCGAGGAGGCGGCCATTTTCGGCCGCATGCTGACCGAGCCGGCCGCACGCGAAGCGCTGAGCGCTTTTGCCGAGAAACGCAAGCCGGACTTCAGCCAACTATGAGGCATACGGTTCAATTTCCCGCAGCGGGTTTTGAGCCCGAGTTTGTCGAGGGCTTGCGCGATCTG
>RFUP01000323.1 GCA_009922885.1 Paracoccaceae bacterium | reverse complement strand
GGGGACGAGGGCGGTGTCTGCCACGGCGAGGGCCGCGGTGACGAGGCAATCGGTGAGCCATGCGATGGCGCGGGTGACGGGGCGCGCCTCGGCGGGGGTGCGCATAAGGGCGGCCTCGATAGCGGCCATGCCGGATTTGCGCGCCTCGTTGAGGATCGGGACAACAACGGCGCGATCCTGAGCGCCTGTGGTCAGCGCCTCAGAGAGGGCGCGGGCGATGGCGGGAGCGTTGAAAATCTCCTCCGCCGGACAAGGAAGGGTGGCCCCACCGGGGACGGGCGGAAGAGAAAGTGTGATCATGATCGGGTCAGAATCCGATGCCACCGAAGGATTTGGGAGCGGGGTCGATCACGACGAGTTGCTTGTCGCGGATCGTGGCGACTGCAAGGCCGCGCTCGTTGGTGCCGTCGGAGAGCAGGCGGAACACGCCACCCGTGCCTTGGAAGCCTGCGCCTTGGGTGAGGGCGGCGGCTGTAAGGGCGTTCGACTTGCCTTGGCGGACCAGCGCGCCGATGGCGGCGACACCATCATAGGCGAGGCCGCCGATGGCGTGGGGCACTGTGCCGTAGGCTTCTTGGTAGCGCGAAGAGAAGGCGGCAGTCATCGTGGGGTCGGGGAGGGCGAACCAACCGCCCTGAAGGCCGGGAAGTTCCATGGCCTGTGCTGGGATATCCCAACGCGAAAGGCCTACGAACTGCACTTCTGCTGGCGAAACGCCTTGTTCGGGCAAGAGTTGGCCGAGTATCGGGAGAGCGCCTGCAGTGTTTGCAGTAAGGAAAAGGGCGTCGGCTGTTCCTGCCGTAACCATTTCCTTGATACGCGGAACTGCGCCGATCACACCTGTCTGGCTCAACTCGTAATCGACAACGCCGACGACAGTGCTGCCGGAAGTCGCCGCGGCTTTCTGGATGGCTTGGGCGCCCAACTGGCCGGGCACGTTGCCATCATGTGCGATGGCGATGCGACGCTTGCCTTGCTGGGCGGCGTAGCGCAGAAGGCGGGAGGCACTCGAGTCGAAGGTGTTGCCGAGAATGAAAAGGTTGCCTCCAGCAATCGTGGAGTTGTTCGAGAACGAAAGCACGTTCACGCCCTTGTTGGCGACCGCAACCGCGACGGCATTGGCGCTTTCGGCGTAGACCGGGCCGAGAATGATCTTGGCACCATCCGACACGGCTTGCAAAGCGGCTTGTTGCGCCATGGCGGGGTTGCCGGCGGTGCCGTAAACGCGCAGGTCTATCTTGACGCCTTCCAGATCGCTGGCGGCGAGGCGGGCGGATTTTTCGAGGCTATCGGAGAGCGTATCATCCCCGGCGTTGCCGCTGCCACGCGGCACCAGAAGGGCGACGGCAATCGGTTCGGAGGGGTCGATGCTCGGGCCTCCTGCGGTCGTTCCAAGGGCAACGGGCTCACACGCGGCCACCCAGACCATCGAGAGGAGTGCCACGATATGGGCGAACAGCTTGCGGCGGCTGGACAAAACGGCAAACATAGCAACGAGCTCCCTGGGAACGCTTTCGGGGGATGGTCGGGCCTGAGGCCCGGATTCATGCCGGATAATAAACGCCACGGAGGGCGGGTCTAGTGCCTAATCCTAATCATGTGCCGCTGCAGGCGGGTCTTTACCTGATTGCCACACCGATTGGCACGGCGCGCGACATTACGCTCCGGGCTTTGGATCTTTTGTTGTCGGCAGATGTGCTGGTAGCGGAAGACACGCGGAGCCTGCGGCGGTTGATGGAGATCCATGGCCTGCCGCTTGGGGATCGGCCGATGTATTCCTATCACGAGCATAACGGGGCGCAGATGCGGCCGAGGCTTATGGCGGCGATCGGAGAGGGGAAATCGGTGCTTTATGCCTCCGAAGCGGGCACGCCGATGATTTCGGACCCCGGTTTCGATCTGGCCCGCGCAGCGCGCGAGGCGGGTTATGCGGTGACTTCCGCGCCGGGGCCTTCGGCGGTGATTACGGCGCTGACGCTGGCGGGATTGCCGACGGACAGGTTCATGTTCGCGGGCTTTTTGCCCTCGGCGAAGGGCGCGCGGCGGCGGGCGTTGGAGGAGGTTTCCGGAGTTCCGGCAACGCTGGTGTTTTACGAGTCGCCGGCGCGTGTGGCGGCGATGCTGGCGGATGCGGCGGAGATCCTCGGGGATCGGGAGGCGGCGCTGGCGCGGGAATTAACCAAGAAATTCGAAGAGGTTCGCCGCGGAACGCTGAGTGAGCTAGCCTTGTCGGCAAGCGAGCAGCCGCCGAAGGGCGAGATTGTTGTGCTGGTGGATCGGCGTTCGGAGAAAATTAGCGAATCTGTGCCAGAGTTGGCGCTGAAGCAAAGAATGCAGGAAATGAGCATTCGGGATGCGGTGGATCTGGTGGCCGCGGAAACGGGCCTGCCGCGCCGGAAGGTCTATCAGATGGCGCTGGAAATCGAGCGTAACGGGTAAGGCGGGGCCGGTGCCTCGCTGGTTTGCGAGGGCATGATGGGCGTTGCGGTCCGGTCTGTGGAGAGTGTGCAGCCTTTTTCGGTGGGGAGTGGCCTGCGTGGGCCGGGCGCGCGCGTTGAGCGCCAAAGGCGCGGTCAGCTGTCTTGCCTGACGGGGTTTGCGGCGGAAGGCGCAGTTTCGCGGGCCTATATTCGGGCGGGCTATGTGGCGCTGGCAGAACGCTGGCGCGGGCAGAGCGGCGAGATTGATCTGATTTTCGACGAAGGGCAGGGGCTTGTTTTCGTCGAGGTGAAGGCGGCGCGGGACTTCGAGAGGGCGGCGCTTTCGCTGGGGGCGCGGCAGAGGCAACGGATCGTGGCGGCGGCTGAGGAGTATCTGGCGCTGGTGCCCGGAGGCCATGTGCGTAACGTGAGGTTCGATCTGGCGCTTGTCGATGGTATGGGGCGGGTTCGGGTGTTGGAGAACGCTTTCGGTGAATTCTGATTTGCCTCCCCCATGGGCATGCGCCATGTAAGGCAGGACGAAGAAGGAGTTCTGCTGATGAGAGTCGCGATCCAGATGGACCCGATCGGTCCGATCAATATCAACGCGGATTCGACCTTCCGCATCATGTTGGAAGCGCAGGCGCGCGGGCATGAGCTGTTTTACTACACGCCGGAGCGTCTGGCCTATCAGGAAGGCCGG
>RFUP01000322.1 GCA_009922885.1 Paracoccaceae bacterium | reverse complement strand
TATCGAGCAGATCCCAGAGAATATCGCGCGGCTCGAAGATGCCAGTATCGTCGGCAAAGAGGCAGAAGACGATGCGGGTGAGGAAGACCTCAAGCTTGTGGCCCGTGTAGCCCGAGGCCTCGATTTCATCGTGGAGATGGCCCACGAGTTCGGCGGCCTTGATGTTGACCGGGTCCTGATCCTTGAACTTGCGGGTTTGGCGGCCAAGGACGAAGGCGAATTTCTCGATATGCTTGGGGAGGTCTTCCAACGCCCATGCCGTGGTTTCCCCTGATTCCAGATCCAACAGACGGAAAAAGCGGAAGTCGCAGGTGAGAATGCGTTTGGGGAGTTCGGCATCGGTAAGGCCGTGGGTGTAGTCGAGGGCCTGCTGTTCGGCCTTGAGAAGATCCTTGCCACGGGACTTCTGCTCGATGATGAGTTCGCCGGGCCAAAAGAGGTCGATAAACCCCTTGGTGCCTTTCAGACGTTCGACGGCCTTTTCATAGGTTGCAACACGGGTGCGCGGCACATCGAAGACGTTCGAGAAGAAATCATTCCAGAAGGTTTGGGTATCGCGGCGCTCATCCGCGAAGGACTTATGCTCTTCGGCAAAGAGCGTGGCGCGTGCGCGAATTTCGTTCCAAGACAATCTCATGTCATGGTTGTGTCAGGAACGGAATGATTTGGGAAGACCGTCCTTGGCAGGGGCAGCAGGGTTCGAACCCGCGACCTACGGTTTTGGAGACCGTCGCTCTACCAGCTGAGCTATACCCCTACAGGACGAGGGTGGGGATAGGCGAAGCGGCGGGCGGAATCAAGGGCAGAAATGCCACCCGCCGCTAAGGTTTTTTCACGCCTCACGCGGCGCGGGCGAAGCGGGGGCTGGCGACGGTTCCGGCATCGAAGAGGCGGGCGATTTCGGCGTCATCGAGACGGAGCACATCGCCGAGGATTTCTTCGGTGTGCTGGCCCAATTCCGGCGCGGAAACAGGGGACGTGCGCGGTGCGGCGGAGAATGTGGCGGGCAGGCCCGGCACCGGGTAGCGGCCCGATCCGGGTTGCATGAGCATCTCGAACATGGGGTTATCGGGCGAGAGGTCGGGGTCTTGGGCGATGGCCTCTTTGAGAGTGCGGAAGGGGGCCCAGGTGAGGCCCGCGCTTTCGAAAAGGGCGGCAACTTCGGCCAGCGGGCGGGTGGCGAACCATGGCGCGAGAATCGCGGTGATCTGGTGGCGGAGGGTCCAGCGGTTGCCCTCATCGTCGAGGTTCGCGCCGGTGCGGGCGGCGAGGGCCTTCATCACTTCGCCCGTGCCCGTGGCCTTGACCAGACCGCGCCACTGGCGATCGGTGAGGCCGATGACCATGACGCGGTTGCCGCAAGCGCAGAGGAAATCCTGCCCATAAGCGCCGTAGAGCGCGTTTCCGGCCTTCTGGCGCGGTGCGCTGTTCAAGACCGCATCGCCGATCATACCGAGGTGGCCCAGCGTGGCGGCGGCGACATCTTTCAGGGCTAGCTCCACATCCTGCCCCTTCCCGGTTTTCAGGCGGTGGCGTTCGGCGGCGAGAAGCGAGGAAACGACGAGGTTTCCGGCTATCAAGTCCCATGCAGGCAGCGCGGAAGCGACGGGGCCTTCGTGGCCTTCGGGGCCAGTGATGTCGGGGATGCCGAGGGCGGGGTTCACGGTGTAATCCACCTGCGGGCGGCCGTGGCGATCCCCTGTGAGCGTGACCATCACCAGATCGGGGCGGTGCTGACTGAGGGTTTCGTAATCCATCCAGCCGCGCACGCGGAGATTGGTGAGGAAGAGGCCCGCATCATCGCCCGGAGCGGTGATGAGGCGGGTGACAAGCTCTTGGCCCTCGGGGGTTTTCATATTCACGGCGACGGATTTTTTGCCCTTGTTCAACCCATCCCAGAAGAGGCTGCGGCCCGAGGGGGCGAGCGGCCAGCGGCCCGCATCAAGCCCGCCTTCGAGACGGTCGAAGCGGATCACTTCCGCGCCCATTTGCGCGAGTGTCATGCCAGCGAGGGGAACGGCGACGAAGGCGGACCCTTCGACCACGCGGAGGCCTTTGAGAAGTTGGGTCATGGTGGTCCTTTCAGTCGTGCCAGCGGGCGGTGGCCTGCATGCCTTGATGGCCTGCAGGGGCGGCAGTGCAGAGGGAAAGCGCACCGTTTTCGGCCTCGCTGCCCAAGAGCTGGAGGTTCTCGGTGTGGAAAAGCGGGTGCACGCCCCGGAAGCGAAAGGCGGCGGGCGGGGTGCCGCGCCAGCGGGTGGCGGCGTCCATCAGGAGCGTGGCTTGCAGGGGCCCGTGCACGACGAGGCCGGGGTAATGTTCGGTCTCGGTGGCATAGGGCAGATCGTAATGGATGCGGTGTGCGTTGAAGGTGACGGCGGAGTAACGGAAGAGGAGCGGCGCGGAGATCGGCACCTCGGCCGTGTAGGTGGGCGCTTCGGGAGCGGGAACGCAGCGCGGCGGGCGGTAGGCATCGGGGATTTGCAGATAGACGATGTCTTGCCGCTCAAGGATGGCGAGGCCGCGGGGGCTGCGGATTTCATGCTCGACGGTGACGAAGACCATCGGGCCTGCGGCGCCGATTTTCTCTTCGACGGCGGCGAGGCGGGAGTGGCGGCGGATCGGGTCACCGACGCGGAGCGGCGCGTGGAAAGTGAGCGAGCCGCCCGCCCACATCCGGCGATCCAGCGCGACGGGGGGCAGGAAATCCCCGAGGCGCGGGTGCCCGTCGCGGCCAAGTTCGTTTGTGGCGGTGAGAGGGGGGAAGGCGCACCAGTGCCAGAGCTGGGGGAGGACATCGCCTTCCCGCGGCGCGGGGCCGGTGCGACCGGGAAGCGTGGCGTGGATCATCGCGGCCTGCATGGCAGAGACCTGCCCGACCGCCGTGTCGATACGACCTTCCCAGCCTTTCAGATTTACCTGGTCCATTTCTCGCCTCCTCCTGACGCTGGATCAAAAGGCGGGTGATTCTTAAAAAAATCAAATTTTTTTAATGGCTTATGTGAATACCGCTGCATACCGTTCCAGCATGCACCCGTATGCAGGAGGTGCAGGGTATTGAAAGAAAAGAGGCATTCCCGATGCTGCATTTGCACAGTGCGGATGCGGTTTGGGAGGTGGAAGAATTGTCGCAGGGGGG
>RFUP01000321.1 GCA_009922885.1 Paracoccaceae bacterium | reverse complement strand
CGGTGACGCAAGCGTTGCACTCGATGCAGCGTTCGGCGTCGCAAAGGAATTTAGCGCGTGCCATTTCTTGTTGTCTCCTCAGGCTGCGGTGATCTTGCAGAGTGTGGCCTTGGTCTCCTGCATTTGCGTCACGGAGTCGTAGCCATAAGTCTGCGCTGTGTTGGTGGATTCACCCAAGACAACCGGATCCGCCCCTTCCGGGTACTTGCTCCGGCGATCTTCGCCCTGGAAGTGGCCACCGAAGTGGAACGGCATGAAGGCCACACCGGCACCGACGCGCTGCGTCAGCATCGCTTTTACCTTCACCTTGCCGCCTTCCGGACCTTCCACCCAGACCATCGAGCCATCGCGGATACCGATATTGTTGGCATCGCGCGGGTTGATCTCGACGAACATGTCTTGCTGGAGTTCTGCAAGCCACGGGTTCGAGCGGGTTTCGTCACCACCACCTTCGTATTCCACCAGTCGACCCGAGGTCAGGATGATCGGGTAATCCTGGCTGAAGTCCTTGGCCTGGATCGACGCATAGAGCGTGGGCAGGCGGTAGAACTTACGGTCTGCGTAGGTCGGATAATCCGCCACGAGGTCACGACGGTTGGTGTAGAGCGGTTCACGGTGCAGCGGGACCGGATCGGGGAAGGTCCAGACCACGCAGCGGGCTTTCGCGTTCCCGAAGGGCGCGCAGCCATGCTTGATCGCCACACGCTGGATACCGCCCGAAAGGTCGATTTTCCAGTTTGCTTTCGGGCCACCGGCCTTCTCGATCGCTGCACGCTCATCGTCGGTGAGATCCTTGTCCCAGCCGAGGTCCATGAGCATCTGCATGGTGAATTCCGGATAGCCATCCTGGATTTCCGAACCCACCGAGTAAACGCCTTCCGCCAGAAGGTTCTGGCCATCGCGCTCCACGCCGAAACGTGCGCGGAAGGTAAGGCCGCCATCAGCGACGGGCTTCGACATGTCGTAGAGGTTCGGCGTTCCCGGGTGCTTCATTTCCGGAGTGCCCCAGCACGGCCACGGCAGGCCGTAGTAATCGCCATCGCACGGACCGCCATCGGCACGGAGCGTGGTCTTGTCGAAAGTGTGCTGGTTGGCCATGTGCAGCTTGATGCGCTCAGGCGATTGCCCGGTGTAGCCGACCGTCCACATACCGCGATTGAACTCGCGGGTGATGTCTTCGACCATCGGCACATTCTCGGATTCCATCGCGATGTTGCGCAGCAGCCGATCCGCGTATCCGAACTTCTTGGCGAAGAGCGTGATGATCTCGTGATCGGTCTTCGACTCGAAGAGCGGCGCCATGACCTGATCGCGCCACTGGAGCGAACGGTTCGAGGCTGTGACCGAGCCGCGGGTTTCGAACTGCGTTGTTGCCGGAAGCAGGTAAACGCCATCGGTACGGTCATGCAGCACGGCCGAAACTGTCGGGAAGGGATCGATCACCACGAGGGTTTCGAGCTTTTCCATCGCCGTTTTCATTTCGGTCATGCGGGTCTGCGAGTTCGGCGCGTGGCCCCAGAGCACCATGACCTTCACGTTGTCGTTCTGGTCGATGTTTGCCGGGTCTTCGAGCACGCCGTCGATCCAGCGCGACACAGGAATGCCGTTCTCGTTCATCAGGCTGCGCGGCTTGCCGTCCTTGTCGACCGCAGGCTGGCCATCAGCGCCCTTGAGCATCGCAAAGCGCCCTTTGAGCCAGTCGAGGTCTTCACCCCAAACCTTGGACCAGTGCGACCATGCCCCCGGTGCGAGGCCATAGTAACCCGGAAGGTCGTGCGAAAGCACGCCGAGGTCGGTTGCGCCCTGCACGTTGTCGTGGCCGCGGAAGATGTTGGTGCCGCCGCCCGAGGTGCCCATGTTGCCCAGCGCGAGCTGGAGCACGCAGTAGGCGCGGGTGTTGTTGTTGCCGTTGGTGTGCTGGGTACCACCCATGCACCAGATCAAGGTGCCGGGGCGATTATTGGCCAGCGTACGCGCGACGCGCTCAAGCTGGGCACCGGGAACACCGGTGACACGCTCGGTTTCTTCCGGCGTCCACTTTTTCACTTCGTCGCGGATCTGATCCATGCCCCACACGCGGGTGCGGATGAACTCTTTGTCTTCCCAGCCATTCTCGAAGATGTGCCAGAGAATACCCCAGATGAGGGCCACGTCCGAACCCGGGCGGAAGCGCACATATTCATCCGCATGCGCGGCCGTGCGTGTGAAGCGCGGGTCGCAAACGATGAGGGGGGCGTTGTTCTCTTCCTTGGCCTTCAGCATGTGCAGGAGCGACACAGGGTGTGCTTCTGCCGGGTTGCCCCCGATCAGGAAGATCGCTTTCGAGTTATGGATGTCGTTGTAGGAGTTGGTCATAGCGCCATACCCCCAGGTATTCGCCACGCCCGACACAGTGGTCGAGTGGCAGATACGAGCCTGGTGGTCGACGTTATTGGTGCCCCAATAAGCCGCGAACTTCCGGAACAGGTAGGCCTGCTCGTTGTTGTGCTTCGCGGAGCCCAGCCAGTAGACCGAGTCCGGCCCGCTCTTCTCGCGGACATCGAGCATCTTGTCGCCGATTTCGTTGATCGCCTGATCCCACGAAATTCGCTTCCAGACGCCACCCTCTTTCTTCATTGGGTACTTGAGGCGGCGCTCACCATGGGCGTGCTCACGCACAGCCGCACCTTTGGCGCAATGGGCGCCGAGGTTGAACGGGCTGTCGTAACCGGGCTCCTGGCCGATCCACACGCCGTTGTCGACTTCCGCGACCACGGTGCAGCCCACGGAGCAGTGGGTGCAAACCGATTTCACGGTATCGACCGCGCGGGCCACGGCCGCTTGGGCGTTGGCGCGGGTGACAGTGCCGCCCGTCATGCCGAGAGCAGCAAGGCCGCCGATGGCAAGACCGGTTCCGCGCAGGAAACTGCGGCGGTCGACAGATTTTTCAGTAACCGTGGTCAGCAGCGGAATACGGCTGCCGGTGCGGGCTACTCCATTTGTTTTTCTCTTGAGCATCTTTCTCTCCCTTGCAGGGCCCAGCAGGCCTGGCTCGGTTAATCGAAGCGGATCAGAACCGCGCCAACTGGTAATAGGTGCGAGTATGGGCGTTATCCTGAATGCCGTTGCCTGCAGAGGGTGCTGCGGCCTCGGCCTCTTGGG
>RFUP01000033.1 GCA_009922885.1 Paracoccaceae bacterium | reverse complement strand
CACCCCCAACTCGCCCTGCACCTTCGCCAAAGCCCCTTCCACCAGCATCATCGCCCGCACCTCGGCGCTATCGGCGAAGAGCCGCCCGACATCCCCCGCAGGGAACAGGCGCGCATAAAGGGTGGAGTCAAAAAGCGAAGCGGCCATGGTCAAAGCTCTTTCGAAATACGGTCGAGATGTGCGGCGAGATCGGCCGGAGCCGAGAAAAACGGGCTGTGCGAGGTCTGCATATCGATCACATGGCCCTCGGGCCAGCCCTCCGTCATCGTGTGCTGGAATTCCGGCGGAATGGTGCGGTCTTCGGCACAACGGATGTAGTAGCGCGGCACCGAGGCGTAGCGGTCGCTCATCGCCACCGGAACCGAAGTCGGCTGCGTTGCCTGCACACAAAGCCGCTCCATCGCGAAGGCCACATCCTCAGACGTGCAATCATGATAGAAAAGCCCCGGCACCATCTCCGGATCAGCGGTCCACCCCTTGCGATCCTCCGTCATCCGGATCGCCGGCAATAAGGGCTGGTAAGGCGCTTTCATCCGCATCTCCGAAAGGCTCAGCCCCGGCCACGGCGTGTAGGCGCAAAGATAAACCAGCCCCGCGACCTTCTCCGGAGCGGCTTCCGCCGCGGCGGTGATCGGATAGCCCCCCATCGAGTGCCCAACCACGATCTCGCCGCCCGTCAAGGCCCCCAGAACCGCATCACGGTAACGCTCCAGCGTGACCTCGGTATAGGGCAACGGATCTTCCCCATGCCCCGGCAAATCAATCGCCCGCGCCCGATGCCCGAAGGCCTCCAAGGCCGGGATCACCTTGCGCCAGCACCATGCCCCATGGGCCGCCCCGTGAATCAACAGAAACTCCGCCATTCCGCCCCTCATCATCCAATCGCTCGCACCGGACGTAGCACGCTTGTCGGAAAACGAAAATCCGCACTAATCCTTTCAGGTGTTCGCATCCTTGCCCAAGAGGCGCGAAAAAGAGTAGAGGGCGACATGGCCAAGCAACTCGACTATCACGCGATCCACGAGATCTTCACCCGTTTCCGCACGGCAGAAGCCGAGCCGAAGGGCGAATTGAACCATGTGAACGCCTATACACTCGTCGTCGCCGTCGCCCTTTCCGCGCAAGCCACCGATGCGGGGGTGAACAAGGCCACCCACAAGCTTTTCCAGATCGCGGATACGCCGGAAAAGATGCTGGCCTTGGGCGAAGAGGGCCTGATCGAGCACATCAAAACCATCGGCCTCTTCCGCAACAAGGCGAAGAACGTCATCAAGCTGAGCCAAATCCTCGTCGATCAATACGGCGGCGAGGTGCCCTCATCCCGCGCGGCGCTCCAATCCCTTCCCGGCGTCGGGCGCAAAACCGCGAACGTGGTTCTGAACATGTGGTGGCGCCAACCTGCCCAAGCAGTCGACACGCATATCTTCCGTGTCGGCAACCGCACAGGCATTGCCCCTGGCAAGGATGTCGATACCGTCGAGCGCGCCATCGAAGACAATATCCCCGCCGAATTCCAGCTTCATGCCCATCATTGGCTGATCCTGCATGGCCGTTACACCTGCATCGCCCGCAAGCCCAAATGCGCGGCCTGCCTCATCCGCGACCTCTGCCCCTTCGAGGAGAAAACCCTGTGAGCTACCAAGTTATCGGCATCGGCAATGCCATCGTCGACGTGATTTCCCATGCCAACGATATGTTCCTCGACCAAATGGGCATCGAAAAAGGCATCATGCAGCTTGTCGACCGCGAGCGCGCCGAGCTTCTCTACGCCTCCATGCGCGACCGCACCGAAACCCCCGGCGGCTCGGTCGGCAACACCATCGCGGGTATCGGCGCGCTGGGCCTGAAAACCGCCTTCATCGGCAAGGTGAAAGATGACGCGCTCGGCCGCTTCTACGCCCAAGCTCTCGAAACCTCCGGCACCGCCTTCCCGCTGCCGCCGCAAAAGGTCGAGATGCCCACTTCGCGCTCGATGATCTTCGTCTCGCCCGATGGCGAGCGTTCGATGAACACCTACCTTGGAGCAGGCGCCGACATCTCCTCCGCCGATGTGCCGGACATCTTCGAGGGCGCCGATATCCTCTTCCTCGAAGGCTACCTGTTCGACAAACCCGAAGGCAAAACCGCCTTCACCGAAGCCGCCGCCAAGATGAAAGCCGCAGGTGGACGCGCCGCGATCACCATTTCCGATCCCTTCTGTGCCGAACGCCACCGCGACGACTTCCAGAAACTCATCGCAGGCGATGTGGACATCGCCATCGGCAACGAAGCCGAATGGAAAACCCTCTACCAGACTGACAGCCTTGAGGAGGCCCTCGCGCGCGCTTCTTCTGTCTGTGAAACCGTTGCGTGCACCCGCTCGGGCGAACCGGTCTGGGCAATCCAAGGCGATAACCGCGTCGAAGCCCCTGTCACTCACGTCACGCCAGTTGACGCAACAGGTGCCGGAGACCAATTCGCGGCAGGCTTCCTCTATGGCCTTGCGACAGGCAAAAGCCTTGAAACTGCTGCTAAAATGGGCGTGATCTGTGCCGCCGAAGTGATCTCGCACATCGGCCCACGACCGCAGGAAGATGTGCTTGCGCTCTTCGTGAACGCAGGCCTGCTTTAATTCCGCCCGAAGAAGCTGCATCAGGTAGGCCCCCGCAGGGGCCAACTATCTCAACGTCAACTTCACTATCGTTTGACGTGCATGGCCTGCACCCTTAGCCTTTAGGCCAAAGGGAGCACCATGACTGCGCTGAAAACAGATGTCTTGATTGTTGGCGCTGGCCTCGCGGGCCTCGTAGCAGCCCATGAGGCCGCAGCCCGTGGGCGTAAAGTCATGCTTCTCGACCAGGAAGGCCGCCAGAACATCGGCGGCCAAGCCTTCTGGTCACTCGGCGGCCTTTTCATGATCGACACGCCCGAGCAGCGCCGCCTTGGCATCCGCGACAGCTTCGATCTCGCCCGTCAGGATTGGCTCGGCTCCGCAGCCTTTGATCGCCCGGAAGATTTCTGGCCCAAGGAATGGGCCGAAGCCTACCTCATTTTCGCGGCAACACGTATGCGGGACTGGCTCCACAAACTAGGCCTGCGCTGGTTTCCCGTCGTCGGCTGGGCCGAACGCGGTGGTGCTCTCGCCACCGGACACGGCAACTCCGTCCCCCGCTTCCACGTGACGTGGGGCACTGGCCCCGGCGTGATAGAACCCTTCGTCGCCAGCGCCTTCGCCGCCGAGAGCGAAAACAAGGCCGTGCTGAACTTCCGCCACCGCGTCACCGAACTTGTCACCACCAATGGCCGCGTCACCGGGGCCAAGGGCGAAATCCTTGCCTCCACCAATGCCGAACGCGGCCAGAAGACCACCCGCGACGTTGTCGGAGAGTTCGAAGTCGAAGCCGAAAGTGTAATCGTCGCGTCTGGCGGCATCGGCGGCAATCTCGATCTCGTCCGCAAGAACTGGCCTGCCGACCGCTACGGCCCCTTGCCTGACAGCATGGTTTGCGGCGTGCCTGCCCATGTCGACGGGTTGATGATCGAACACACCGCCCGCGCGGGTGCGCGCCTCATCAACACCGATCGCATGTGGCACTATTGCGAGGGCATCAAGAACTGGAACCCGATCTGGCCCAATCACGGCATCCGCATCCTGCCCGGCCCGTCATCCCTGTGGTTCGACGCGGAAGGCAATCGCCTGCCCGCCCCGTTCATGCCCGGCTTCGACTCGCTCGGCACGCTCAAGCACATCCTGAAAACAGGCCATAACCATACATGGTTCGTTCTCACCCAGAAGATCATCGAGAAGGAATTCGCACTCTCCGGCTCCGAACAGAACCCCGACCTCACGTCGAAAAAGCTCTGGGAAGTTCTGAAAGCCCGCCGTGGCAAAGGCGCTCCGAAACCGGTTGAGGCGTTCAAACGGCATGGCGAGGATTTCGTCGTGGCCGACACCCTGGCCGAGCTCGTCGCGGGGATGAATGCCATCGGCACCGGCACCATTCGCTACGATAAACTAAGCGCCCAGATCGAAGCCCGCGACCGCGAACTCGATAACAAATACGGCAAAGACGCGCAGATCATGGCCATCCGCCAAGCGCGTGGTTATCTCGGCGACCGTCTCGTGCGGACCGCCAAACCGCACAAAATCCTCGACCAAGACGCAGGTCCGCTCATCGCCGTGCGCCTACACGTGCTCACGCGGAAAACCCTCGGCGGGATTGAAACCGATCTCTGCGCCAATGCACTCGACGCCGAAGGCGACGCCATTCCCGGCCTCTATGCCGTGGGCGAGGCCGCAGGCTTTGGTGGAGGCGGATATCACGGCAATAACGCGCTCGAAGGCACGTTCCTCGGTGGTTGCCTCTTCTCCGGTCGCATCGCCGGAAAAGAGGCCTAGAGCTTAGCGCAGGTGCCGCCGGCACCCTGCAAGCTGCGCATCATACAGCTCGGCGCGCGACTGCACTTCCGAAGCGATCCGCACCAACCAGCTCTTCGATCTATATGTCCCGCGCGCAAACCCCGTGTGGCCTTCATGGTAGGCCAGATATTGATTGCGCGCATCACCCAGCGAAACACCCACTTTCTCGCGGGTATTGTTCATGTACCACCCCATGAAGTCAGTCGCATCCTTGATGTCATCGCGTTTGCGGCCAAACCCGCCCGAGGCGCGCTGGTATTCTTCCCACGTCGCATCAAGCGCTTGCGCATAGCCATAGGCCGAGGATTGCCGCCCCATCGGGATCACGCCCAAGGTCCACTGATACGGGGTCCTCGCATTACCGACGAACTTCGATTCCTGATAGATCGTCGCCATTTGAACGGCCACCGGAACACCCCAGCGGCGCTCGGTTGCCTTGAAGGCTCTTCCGTAAGTTGGGCGCTGCGCCAAGATCGCACAAGCATTGTCCAGACTACGCGGTGCGGAATAGTCGCCCCCACCACAGGACGCCAGCATGACGAATAAGATCAGCGCGCGAAGGTATCTGCTCATTGCCCCACGCTTTCTTTTGTTTTCTGGAAGTCTAGCCTATTCAACCGCAAGAGGGAATCCCCTCAAAGTAGGTATCGGCAAGCCGCCGCTGAATTTCGCGTGAGCCGCCTATTCGCAACGGATTGTTTCCAGCGATCCCGGCATCGCTGTTGGACAAATAACCAAACGGCGCGTATGCATACCCCAAGGGGCTAAGGAACAATGCTGCAAACTTCGGCGAAATATCAACTCGGGCAAGTCGTCCGCCATCGCAAACATCCCTTTCGCGGGGTGATTTTCGATGTCGATCCGATCTTCTCGAATACCGAGGAATGGTATGCCGCCATTCCCGCCGAAAGCCGTCCGAAGCGCGAACAACCCTTTTACCATCTTCTGGCCGAGAACGAGCAGGGCTTCTACGTGGCCTATGTCTCCGAACAGAACCTCGTGCCTGACTGGTCCGGCGAACCCGTCGACCATCCCGACATCCCGGACCTGTTCGGCCAGTTCAACGATGGCCAATACGCGCTGCATTTCTCGCTTAACTAAGCGAGTTCGGCCATTTCCGGTAGCACCCGCCGCACCATTCTGCCATTCCACCGCCAAAACTGGTGTTTGACGCCGCGACTGTCTTGCAGCCGCGCGCCGTTTCCGCTCCCATTGCTTCAATGGCGAAAGGGTAAATGATGAGTGAAGAAGAACTGGCCGCGTGGCTTGTCGGTGTCCTGACGGTCGAACCCGTCGAGCGGGATTTCTTCCAAGGCCCGGCAACACCGCAGGGCAAAGGTCGCAGCTTCGGCGGGCAGGTGATCGGGCAAGCGTTGATGTCTGCGATCAAAACCGTCCCCGATGATCGCCCCGTCCATTCGCTGCACGGCTATTTCATCCGCCCCGGCGATGCCACCGCACCCGTTCTCTACCGCGTCGAACGCGACCGTGACGGCGGCAGCTTCACCACCCGCCGCGTTGTCGCAATCCAGAACGGTGCCGTGATCCTCAACCTCGCAGCCTCGTTCCAAACCCGCGAACCGGGCCTCAGCCATCAGGATCAGATGCCCGACGTCCCCGGCCCCGACGAGATCGAGACCGAAGAAGCGATTGCCGATCGCATGGCCGACCAACTGCCCGAAGCCTATCTCAAATGGCTCCGCACCCCGCGCCCCGTCGATTTCCGCCCCTGCGAACCACGTCCACCGCTCAATCGGAGCCCCCGCGCGCCCGAACAACGCGTCTGGATGCGCGCCTCTGGCCCCCTGCCGGATGACCCGCAGATCCACCGCACCGCACTGGCCTATATCTCCGATTATGGCCTTCTCGGCACTTCCACCGTGGCCCATGGCAAAGCCTTCGGCGACCCCGATATGCAATACGCCAGCCTCGATCACGCCGTCTGGTTCCACGACGATTTCCGCGTCGACGACTGGCTTCTTTACGTGATGGACAGCCCATGGGCTGGCGGTGCGCGCGGCTTCAACCGCGGCCGCATCTTCACCCGCGATGGCCGCTTGGTGGCTTCGGTCGCCCAAGAAGGCCTGATCCGGAACGTCCAACCAAAAGCGAAATAAAAAAGGCCGGGCAAACGCCCGGCCTATCCGTTTCACAGCGCCAATCAGACGCTCATGCAGATGTATTTCATTTCGAGGTAGTCCTCGATGCCGTGGTGGCTGCCCTCACGGCCAAGCCCCGACTGCTTCACACCGCCGAACGGTGCCACTTCGGTCGAGATGATGCCCGTGTTCACGCCCACGATCCCGTATTCCAAGGCTTCCGCCACCTTGTAAACGCGGCTCAGGTCCTTGGCGTAGAAGTAGGACGCCAAGCCGAAGATCGTGTCATTCGCCAACTCGATCACCTCGTCCACCGTCTCGAACTTGAAGAGCGGAGCGAGCGGCCCGAAGGTTTCTTCGGTCGAGAAGGCCATTTCGCGGGTCGCGCCGGTCACGATGGTCGGGGGCAGGAAGTTGCCCGGCCCCTGATGCGGTGTGCCGCCAAGGATCACTTTCGCGCCCTTGGAAACCGCGTCCGCCACGTGCTCCTGCACCTTGGTGATAGCATCGGCGTTGATCAGCGGGCCAAGAAGCGTGCCCTCTTCCAAACCGTCGCCCACCTTCATCGCGCCCACGCGCTTCGCAAGCTTCTCGGCAAAGGCGTCATACACACCTGCCTGCACGTAGATGCGGTTCGCGCATACACAAGTCTGACCGTTGTTGCGGAACTTGCACATGATCGCGCCTTCCACGGCGGCGTCGAGGTCGGCGTCGTCAAACACGATGAACGGCGCGTTGCCGCCCAATTCCATCGAGCATTTCATCACCTGCTCCGCCGCTTGACGCAGCAGAATACGGCCCACTTCGGTCGATCCGGTGAAGGTCAGCTTCCGCACTTTCGGGTTCTCGCAGAACTCCTTACCGATCTCGGAAGAGCGCGACGAGGTCACGATATTGAACACACCCGCCGGAATGCCCGCACGCTCTGCCAGAACGCCCATCACCAATGCCGACAGCGGCGTTTCCGCCGCAGGGCGACCCACGAAAGCACAGCCCGCCGCCAGTGCAGGGCCAGCCTTACGCGTGATCATCGCGTTCGGGAAGTTCCACGGCGTGATCGAAGCCGCCACACCGATCGGCTGCTTGATCACGGTGATCCGCTTGTCGCGCTGGTGGCCCGGAATGGTCTCGCCATAGATGCGCTTGGCCTCTTCCGCGAAGAACTCGATGAACGAAGCGCCATAGATGATCTCGCCCTTGGCCTCAGCCAGCGGCTTGCCTTGTTCTGCGGTCAGAATGGTCGCCAGATCGTCGGCATTTGCCATCATCAGGTCGTACCACTTGCGCAGCACGTTGGCGCGTTCCTTTCCGGTCCACGAGGCCCAGTCTTTCTGCGCTTTGTAGGCGGCATCGATCACGCCTCCCACTTGCGCTCGGCTCAAGTCCGCAACCTCTGCAATGACGTCACCGCGTGCAGGGTTCGTCACCGAGAATGTCTTCCCACCTTCGCCCGCCATCCATTGGCCATTGCCATAAGAAAGCGTCGCCAGAAGGCTCGGGTCTTTCAGAAGGGACTTCAGATCGGTTTTCATATCCAACATAGCTCGTCTCCCAATTCGCTGGCCAAGGCAAAGCACCTCGGGCTACCCTTGTCCAGAGCCGCCGAGGAAAGAACGATGACTCCAGATACCAGCCTAGACGACGATTACGCCAACGCCGCCTATATTCCCGACGGCGCAAGCTACCCGCCGATGTGGGAAGCCAAGGCCGCAGGCTTCCGCGAAGGCATGATCGAGGCAGGCCTCGCCGATCTCGACATTTCCTATGGCCCCTCACCCCGTCAGGCCTTCGATCTCTACATGCCCAGCGCCGCTCCAAAGGGCCTCTGCGTGATCGTTCACGGCGGCTACTGGCTTCGCTTCCACCGCAACGATTTCTCGCATCTCGCGGCAGGTGCCACCGCGCGCGGTTGGGCCGTTGCCATGCCCTCCTACGATCTCTGCCCTGCCGTCAGCATCGCCGAAATCACCCGCCAAATCGCTGCCGCCATCACCCAAGCTGCGAACATGGTCGCTGGCCCGATTGCACTCACCGGGCATTCTGCTGGAGGACACCTCGTGGCCCGCATGGCTGCACGCGGTCTGCTGCCTGAAGCCGTTGCCACGCGCTTGCGCTACATTCTGCCGATTTCACCCGTCACCGATCTGCGCCCACTCCTGCGCACCTCGATGAATGCCGATTTCAAGATGGGCCTTGCCGAGGCAGAGGCGGAAAGCCCCGTGCTCGTGAAAAACCGCCTGCCCGTTCCGGTCACCGTCTGGGTCGGCGCCGAAGAGCGCCCCGCCTTCCTCGATCAGGCCCGCTGGCTCGCCGAAGCTTGGGGCGTGCCGCAAGTCGTGGCTCCGGGGCGGCACCATTTCGATGTGATCGAACCATTGGAAAAGGCGGACAGCGACATGCTGAACCGCCTTCTCGGAGACTAACTTAAGAGGGCATACTCACCCGTAGGTGCGCGTGTCCTCGATCACTTTGCCATCGTTCGGCAAGCTACCCGGCGCAACGACTTCGATCTTGCCCTTCAGCTTCAGCACATCCGCCACCGACTTGGCGAAGCTGTCCGCATCACCCGATGCGGCTTCGATCTTCACCGTCATCGTGTCCATTTCGCCGTCACGGCCCGCAATCACCCGCGCCCGCACGATTTCCGCGTGCTTCGCCACGAGTTGCGCCACCTGCTCGGGGCGTACGAACATGCCCTTGATCTTCGTGGTCTGGTCCGCTCGGCCCATCCAGCCTTTGATCCGCAGATTGGTCCGGCCACAGGGGCTTTCGCCTTCCATCACCGCCGATAGATCACCCGTCGCGAAACGGATCAGCGGGTAATCGGGATTGAGCGTTGTCACCACAACTTCACCCACTTGCCCCGGTGCCACTGGATCCCCCGTGCCCGGCGTCACGATCTCCACGATCACATGCTCGTCGATGATCATGCCTTCCATTGCGGCAGACTCATACGCAATATTCCCGAGGTCCGCCGTCGCATAGCACTGCAGGCAGGAAATCCCCCGATCGATGTAATACTGCCGAAGCGACGGGAAGAGCGCACCACCCCCCACTGCCGCTTTCTTGATGCCAAGCGTCACGCCCAACTCGTCGGCCTTGTCGAGGATCACCTTCAGGAAATCCGGCGTGCCCGCATAGGCCGTCACACCCACATCCTGTGCCGCCGTCACCTGCAATTCGGTCTGGCCGGTGCCAGCTGGCAGCACAGCTGCGCCCACAGCCCGCGCGCCGCTTTCGAAAATCATACCCGCAGGGGTCAGATGATAACCGAAGCAATTCTGCACGATATCGCCTTGGCCCACGCCTGCCGCATGCAGGAAGCGCCCCATGCGCCACCAGTCATGCTCAAGGCCACCCGGTTCATAGATCGGGCCGGGCGACTGGAAGATATGGGCGAACCCAGAGGCAGGCCGTGTCGTCAAGCCACCGAATGGCCCGCTCGCCTTCTGCGCGCCGCCGAGGTCCGATTTCCGCAAGACAGGCAGCGCCGCGAGGTCTTCCACCCGCGTCACCTTTTCCGCTGCAAAACCGCTCAATCGCCCACCATATCCCGACAATCCCTGTGCCCGCGCGATCTGCTTGGGCAGGTCTTGCGCGATAGAGGCCGCACGTTCGGCGGCTGTCCGGGTTTCCAACTCGTCGAAATAGCGGCTCATGGCTCGCATCTCCTCTTCGCGGCAGGGAGGCCTGCGCGTTCTGCACGTTTCAAAATTGCCCGTTCGGGACTGGCTACTGCCTTAGCTCAGCCAGCGCTTGCGGCGACGGTAGCTGCGCACATCGCGGAAGCTCTTACGCCCATCGTCAGACATACCGAGGTAGAATTCCTTGACGTCCGGGTTCTCGCGCAATTCTTTCGCAGGCCCGTCCATCACAACGCGACCCGACTCCAGAATGTAGCCGTAATGGGCAAAGCGCAGTGCCACGTTGGTATTCTGCTCCGCCAGAAGGAAGGTCGTTCCTTCGTTCTCGTTGAGCGTTTTCACAATATTGAAGATCTCTTCCACAAGCTGCGGCGCGAGACCCATCGAGGGTTCGTCCAGCAAGATCGTCTCGGGGCGCGACATGATCGCCCGCCCGATAGCAACCATCTGCTGCTCACCACCCGAGGTATAACCCGCTTGGCTCTTGCGGCGCTCCCGCAAGCGCGGGAAGTAGTTATAGACCATCTCCAGATCCGCAGCGATAGCACCCTTGCCATCCGAGCGGGTGTAGGCACCGGTCAGGAGGTTTTCTTCAACGGTCAAATGCTCGAAGCAATGCCGCCCTTCCATCACCTGGATCACGCCCATCTTCACCAGATCAGCGGGGTTCATCGACGCCAGATTGCCGCCGCGATAAGTGATCTGGCCCTTGGTGATATCGCCGCGTTCCGAAGCCAGAAGGCCCGAAATCGCTTTCAGCGTGGTGGACTTGCCAGCACCGTTACCTCCGAGAAGCGCGGTAATGCCGCCCTTCGGAACTTTCAGGCTCACACCCTTCAGAACGAGGATCACGTGGTTGTAGATCACCTCGATGTTGTTGACCTCGAGCAGAGCTTCGTCGGTCCGTCCGGCATCCAGCATGCTATTCTCCGGTGGCGTAAAAATTCAGGGGAAACGGCCGCCGCGCGAACGGCGGCCGCTGTATTAAGGCTTACTTGCAGCCAGGAGTGATGTTCGCTTCCTTGGCGTAGGCCTCTGCGTCAGCAGAAACCAGCGGGCCAAGCACATCCGAGTCCGGTGCGATGAAGTCGGTGATCTTGTTCCACTTCTTCGCACCAGCATCCCACTGAACAACAGCCGTCAGACCGTCGCCGCCGTGGTTCTGGCAGGACACCTTGAACGACGGGCCAAAGCCCGGCAGGCCAAGAGCGGTCATCTTCTCTTCGGTGATTTCGAGGTTTTCCATACCGTCACGCATTTGTGCCGGGGTCAGAGCTGCGGTGTTGTGGATGCCCTGAGCGGTTTTTGCCGCTTCGGCTGCCAGCATCGCGGCGTAGAGGCCACGGTTGTAAAGCGCGGTGCCGATCTGGTCGCCAGCGCCAGCCGCCTTGCCTGCGTCCTTCACGTATTTCGCGATATCCGCGAAGAGCGGGAAGTCCGAACCCGTGTTGTGGAAGGTCAGCGCCTTGTAGCCGTTTGCACCGTCACCTGCGGGCAGAACGTCGTTTTCCGAACCCGACCACCAGATGCCGATGAAGTTTTCCATCGGGAAGCGGATGTTCACAGCTTCCTGGATCGCGACCTGGTTCATCACGCCCCAGCCCCACATCAGAACGTAGTCGGGCTTGTCACGGCGGATTTGCAGCCACTGCGACTTCTGCTCCTGACCGGGGTGGTCAACGGGCAGCAGCGACAGTTCGAAACCATGCTTCTTCGACAGCTCTTCGAGCGTGCGGATCGGTTCCTTACCGTAGGCGGAGTTGTGGTACACGAGCGCGACCTTCTTGCCCGAGAGGTTGTCACCGTTCTCGGAGAGCAGGTACTTGATCGCAACCGAAGCACCATCCCAGTAGTTTGCGGGATAGTTGAAGATGCCGTTGAACACTTCGCCGTTCTTCGCGGAAGTACGGCCATAGCCCATCGAGTGCACCGGGATACCG